>NZ_JBEZLR010000037.1:0-82648 GCF_040652275.1 Streptomyces sp. NPDC048275 | reverse complement strand
GGCGTCGACGCGGAGCGTCGGCAACCGACGACAACGCCGCAGATGGGCGTGCCAGACCCCGCGTCTGCGGCATGATCCGCCGGACAGGCCCTAAGCCTTACGGCTTGATGATGGCGTCGATCCGGGCCAGCTCCGCCGGGTCGAAGTCCAGTGCGCGGATGGCCGTCACGCTGTCCTCCAGCTGCTGAGGGCTGCTCGCGCCGATCAGGGCGGAGGTCACCCGGCCGCCGCGCAGGACCCAGGCCAGGGCCATCTGCGCCAGGGACTGGCCGCGGGACTTGGCGATCTCGTCGAGGGCGCGCAGCTTTCCCACGAGATCGGCGGTGACGGTGTCCGCGCTCAGGAAGGGGCTGTCGCTCGCGGCCCGCGAGCCCTCCGGGATGCCGTCGAGGTAGCGGCTGGTGAGCAGGCCCTGCTCCAGCGGGGAGTAGGCGATGGAGCCGACCCGCAGCTCGTCCAGCGCGTCCAGGAGCCCGTCCTCGGGGCGGCGGTCGAGCATCGAGTAGCGGGGCTGGTGGATCAGGAGCGGGGTACCCAGGTCGGCCAGGATGCGGGCGGCTTCACGGGTCTGCTCCGGCGAGTAGTTGGAGACGCCGACGTACAGCGCCTTGCCCTGCTGGACCGCCGAGTGCAGGGCGCCCATCGTCTCCTCCAGGGGAGTCTCCGGGTCGGGGCGGTGCGAGTAGAAGATGTCCACGTGGTCGAGGCCCATCCGGGCCAGGCTCTGGTCGAGCGAGGACAGCAGGTACTTGCGCGAGCCCCATTCGCCGTACGGGCCCGGCCACATCAGGTATCCGGCCTTGGTGGAGATGACCAGCTCGTCGCGGTAGGGCGCGAAGTCCGCCTTCAGCGCGTCGCCGAGGGCGGATTCGGCGGCGCCGGGCGGCGGACCGTAGTTGTTCGCCAGGTCGAAGTGGGTGACGCCGAGGTCGAAGGCACGACGCAGGATCGCGCGCTGGGTCTCCACCGGCCGGTCGGGGCCGAAGTTGTGCCACAGGCCGAGCGACAGCGCGGGCAGCTTCAGTCCGCTGCGTCCGGTGCGCCGGTAGGGCATGTCCGCGTAACGGTCGGGGTGTGCGGTGTACAACGCGTACTCCTGGAAGGCCGGGAAAACAGGTCTCCACTCTCGCGCGCGCCTGTGGCGGAGGTCCAACGGGAGAATCGGATGGGATTCAGCGACGGCGCTTCTCAATCGGCGACCGCTCCCGTCCCTCCACGGCTCGGTCAGCGGCTGTGTCCGGCCCTTCCCTCAGCGATTAGGCTGGTCCGCCATGGAACTGCGTCATCTTCAGCATTTCGTCGCGGTCGCCGAGGATCAGCATTTCACCCGGGCGGCGGAGCGGCTGATGGTGTCGCAGTCGGGCCTGTCCTCCTCGATCCGCGCCCTGGAGCGGGAGCTTCAGGCGCCGCTGTTCGTCCGCACCACCCGCCGCGTCACGCTCACGGAGGCCGGTCGGGCCCTGCTGGGCGAGGCCGAGCGGATCCTCGCGCAGGTCCGCGCGGCCCATGACGCCGTCGCCGCCGCGCAGGGTCTGCTGCGCGGCACGCTCTCCCTCGGTACCGAGCAGTGCATCGCCGGAGTGCATGTGGCGCGGCTCCTCGCCGCGTTCCGGCGACGCCACCCCGATGTCGAGATCCGGCTGCGGCAGGCCGGTTCCGGCGCGCTGGCCGAGGAGGTCGCGGCGGGACGTCTCGATCTCGCCTTCGCCGTCAAGACCCGGGCCGACACCGAGCAGCTGCGTTCCGTCCCGCTGACCAGCGAGCCGATGACCGTGCTCTGCCATCCCACGCACCACCTGGCGACCGCCGCCGTGGTCACGCCCGAGGAACTGGGAGGCGAGGCCTTCGTCGACTTCCACCCGGACTGGGGACCGCGCCGCACCACCGATGCGGCCTTCGCCGCCGCGGGCGTCCACCGCACCGTGACGCTCGAGGTCAGCGACGTGCACAGCCTCCTGGAGCTCGTCTCCGAGGGCCTCGGCGTCGCCGTCGTACCACGGCACTTCGGCCTCAAGCGGGAGGCCGGCGGTCTCACCTCCCTGCCCCTGAAGGGCGCCCGTGACGCGTCGTACGAGACGGTCGCCATGCTCCCGCCGCCGGGTGCCACCAGTCCGGCGGCCCGGGCCCTGATGGTCCTCCTCGACACCTCGCAGGACGGGGACTGACACCACCCCTGGAAGGGCTCCAGCGCTCTTCGCTCGAACGCTGGAGCGTCGGCCCCGGTCTGCGGCCGGGTACGGACGACCTGCGGATCCTGGCCGCTCAGGACGTCACGGGCGAGCAGTTGCCCAGATTCATGTACCGGGCCGGGTGCCGCTCGGCTTCCACGGGAGTGGGATTCCGGACGCGTGAGGGACCGCGGTGCGCGATGGTGGACCTATGCATGCCAAGGACATCCTCATCGACGCGTACAGCCGCATCCAGGAAGAGGTCCACGCCGTCGTCGATGGGCTGGCCGCGGACGACCTCAATGCCCGCCCCGCTGCCGACGCCAACTCCATCTCATGGCTGATCTGGCATCTCTCCCGCGTCCAGGACGACCATGTCGCCGACGCCGCCGGACTGGACCAGGTCTGGCCGGCACAGGGCTGGGACAAGCGCTTCGGCCTCGACCTGCCCCGCCTGGACACGGGCTACGGTCACAGCTCCCGGAAGGTGGCCAAGGTCCGGGTGGACTCCGGCGACCTGCTGGTCGGGTACTACGACGCCGTGCACGAACAGAGCCTGGGGTTCGTGCGCGGGCTGACCGCCAAGGACCTGGAGCAGGTCGTGGACGAGCGGTGGACCCCGGCGGTCACCCTGGGCGTACGGCTGGTGAGCGTCCTGGCCGACGATCTGCAACATGTCGGCCAGGCCGCCTACGTCCGCGGGCTCCTTCAGAGCGCGGCTTCGTAACCGGGCAGGACCACGTCCCGGATGAGGGCGGCCCGCTCGTCGAACGGGATGAACGCGCTCTTGATCGCGTTCACCGTGACCGTACGCAGGTCCTCGACACCCCAGCCCGCCTCCTCGACCAGCAGCGACATCTCGCGGGTCATCGTCGTCCCCGAGACCAGACGGTTGTCGGTGTTGAGGGTGACGCGGAAGCCGAGATCGCGCAGGGTGGTGATCGGGTGCTCCGCGATGGAGGTGGCCGCGCCCGTCTGCAGGTTGGAGGTGGGGCACATCTCCAGGGCGACGCGGCGATCGCGCACCCAGCCCGCAAGGCGGCCGAGCTTGCCGTCGACGATGTCGTCGGTGATGCGGACGCCGTGGCCGATGCGCTGAGCGCCACAGACCTGCAGGGCCTGGTGGATGCTGGGCAGGCCGTGGGCCTCACCGGCGTGGATGGTGAACGGAACGCTCTCGCCGCGCAGGTGTTCGAAGGCGGCCAGGTGGTCGGCGGGCGGGAAGCCGTCCTCCGCGCCGGCGATGTCGAAGCCGACGACGCCGCCGTCTCGGAACGCCACCGCGAGATCGGCGATCTCACGGGTGCGGTCGAACATGCGCATCCCGCAGAGCAGGGTGCCGACACGGACCGGGGCGCCCGCGGCCGCCGCCTTGGCCATGCCGGCCGCCAGGCCCTCCTGAACGGTCTCGACAACCTCGGGCAGGGTCAGCCCGCCGTTCACCATCAGCTCGGGCGCATACCGCACCTCGCCGTAGACGACACCGTCCTCGGCCAGGTCGAGCACGTACTCCTCGGCGGTGCGCAGCAGGCCCTCGCGGGTCTGCATCACGGCGAGGGTGTGCTCGAAGGTGGCTATGTAGCGCACCAGGTCACCGGAGTTGGCGGCCTCGTAGTACCAGGCGGCCAGAGCGTCCGGGTCGGTGGTGGGCAGGGTGTGGCCGACCGTCTCCGCGAGCTCCACGAGGGTGGCGGGGCGCAGACCGCCGTCGAGGTGGTCGTGCAGGACGGCCTTGGGGAGACGGCGGATGGTGTCGATGTCGATGCGGGGCGCGGTCATGCGTGTCGTTCCTCGGCAGGTTGTTCTGAGGGTGGTTACGGGCGGGGTGGTCAACGGGCGGGGGGTCTACGGGCGGAGCTGTCTACTGTGCGGCGGGCTGGAGCAGGTCCCAGCGGTTGCCGTAAAGGTCCTGGAAGACGACGACCGAGCCGTAGGGCTCGTGGCGCGGCTCCTCCAGGAAGGTCACGCCCGCGGCACGCATACGCGCGTAGTCGCGGGCGAAGTCGTCGGTGTGCAGGAAGAAGCCCACGCGCCCTCCGGTCTGGTCACCGATCCGGCCGCGCTGCGCCTCGTCCTTGGCACGGCCCAGTACCAGTCCGGTGCCCTGACCTTCCGTGCCCGGCTCGACGACGACCCAGCGGGATCCGTCGGGCCGCGGCGCGTCCTCGACGAGCCGGAATCCGAGGGCTTCGGTGTAGAAGCGGATCGCCTCGTCGTAGTCGTCGACGACGAGGGTGACCAGGGCGATGTGTCTCATCAGGACCTCTCCGGGGTTATACGTAACACGTAGGGTACGACATCCGGTCGAGTGGTCGGGGTCCGGCGAGCAAGCCGGTCACCGAGGGGTCGTCCGACGGCCCGTCCTGCCGCCCGTCCTGACGTACGGCCTGTTGCCGAAGGTGACCGTGCGCCGTGTCGTACGGGCCGGAAGGAAGTACCGCACCCATGCATGGCATCGTGGAGATCAACTCGGGGACCAGCCCGCCGTGCCCCCGCCTGACGCTGCCTCCACAGGAGTTGACTGCCATGTCCGAGCTGCCGAAGTCGACCGGAGCCCCGGCCCATCAGAACGTGACGTTCCCGAGCGCCGGGACCACCGCGCACGGCTACTTGGCGCTGCCGGCCTCCGGCCAGGGGCCCGGCGTGATCGTCATCCAGGAGTGGTGGGGCCTGACCGACCACATCGCCGATGTCGCGGACCGGCTGGCCGCGGAGGGATTCGTGGCGCTCGCGCCCGACCTGTACGGCGGCAATGTCGCCCATGACAGCGGTGAGGCTTTCCGGATGATGAAGGAGCTGCCGGTGGAGCGCGGTGTCGAGCTGCTCTCCGGCGCGGTCGACCACTTGCTCGGCCTGCCCGAGGTCACCTCAGACACGGTGGGTTCGGTCGGCTTCTGCATGGGCGGCGGCTTCGTCCTCTACCAGGCCGCGGCCGACCCTCGCGTCAGCGCTGCGGTGCCGTTCTACGGTGTGATCCAGGGCGAGCTGCCCGACTTCTCCGGCCTCAAGGCGCAGATCCTGGGCCACTACGGCGAACTCGACACGAGCATCCCCACGGAGGGACTGGAGCAGCTGAGCGAGGCGGTCCGGCAGCAGTCCGGCATCACGCCGAACTTCCGCCTCTACCCCGCCCAGCACGCCTTCTTCAATGACGGCCGCCCCGAGACGTACCACCCCGAGTCGGCCACGCGGGCCTGGGAGAGCACGGTGGCCTTCCTGCACGAGCAGTTGGGCTGACCCCGTAGGGGTCGCTCGCCCTGCGACGGCTCGCCGCCGGTCATCCGCCCGCTGGGCTTCCACGGGCGGGCGGCCGCCTGCGGGTCGGCGAGCGCGGCGCCGGAGTGCCGGTGCTCCGCGCAGGGGCAACCTCAGCCGACGGCGCGCACACGAACCTCACTTGCCCCGCAGGTGCAGCACGGCGATCGACCGGTCGGCGAGTGTTCGTCGTGGTCAGCAGTAGAGATTGCCGCCCGCCGTGGTCCCGAGAATCTGGACGAACCGCTGATACGCGTCCACCCGGCTCTGCACCTGCGCCGGGTTCTTGCCGTCGCACTCCAGGGAGCCGTTGATGCTGCGGATCGTCTGACCGAATCCCGCGCCGTTGACCATGGCGTTGT
Organism: Streptomyces sp. NPDC048275; assembly: GCF_040652275.1. Taxonomy (NCBI): domain Bacteria; kingdom Bacillati; phylum Actinomycetota; class Actinomycetes; order Kitasatosporales; family Streptomycetaceae; genus Streptomyces; species Streptomyces sp. NPDC048275. The sequence continues at coordinate 76,863 of NZ_JBEZLR010000037.1, read as the reverse complement.
GACCCGTCATCGTGCCGGGGCCCGACTGCGTGTTCCAGTACCACAGGCCGGTCTTCCAGGCCACGGAGGCGTCGTTCTGCACCAGGTAGGGATTGTTGAGGAGGTCGATGCCGAGCGCGTCGCCCGCGGCCTTGTAGTTGAAGTTCCAGCTGAGCTGAATCGGACCGCGGCCGTAGTACGCGGACTGGCCGGCCGGGCAGCCGTAGGGTTGGCTCCAGTCGCAGTAGGTCGGGTAGTTGGCGGTGTTCTGCTCCACGATGTACACCAGACCGCCGGTCTCGTGGTTGACGTTGGCGAGGAAGGCGGCGGCTTCCTGCTTCTTCACGGTGTCGCTGCCGGTGTTGGCGAAGGCCGGATAGGCGCTCATCGCCGCCCTCAGCCCGCTGTAGGTGTAGAAGGAATTCCGGTTCGGGAACATCTGGTTGAACTGCGCTTCGCTGACCACGAAGTCGGACGGATTCGTGGAGCCGCCGTCGCAGGCGTACGGCTCCCAGTACCAGGTGCTGATGGTGGGGTCGTAGCCCGGGTTGTCGTGCTCGGCGATATAGGCCTTGCCGTCGGTGTAGCGGACGATATTGCCCGTGACGTACGACCTTCCCGCGACCCAGCTGGGATAGCTCGAACAGGCCGCGGCGGACGCGTCGGAGGCCGGCAGGAACACCGGGGTGGCGGCCGCGAGGGCGAGCACGGTCAGGACTGCGGAGAAGGGGCGCCTCGACACACGTGACACAGGTCAACTCCTTTGCGGAGCACGGCCGCACCCGAACAAGGGCAGCGCGGAGCGGATCCTTGAGCGCACGTGCCGGCGGGGCCGGCCACGGCGTCGGGGGCGGCCGTGGTGGGGGGTGTGGAGGCATACTCAACCGCTTTGGTATGTACCAGTCAAGGGTGTAGACCAGTCAGATCTGACAACGTTGGCAGACAAGTGCCGGACGCCCCACGGCGGTTGGGAAACATGACGGTGCCCACGTGAAAATGCCGTCCGCGAGATGAGCGTCTCAGAGAGTGGACTCTGCGTCGATCGACTCGAGCGTGTTCACCAGACGGCCGAGCAGGGCCCGCAGCAGTTCGTCGTCGCCGTCGCTCAGCACCGGCCACCGGTCACGGACCTCGCGGTCGAGTCGGCGCCAGTACGTCTGGCCGCGCGGGGTGAGGTGGGCCAGGATGCGGCGCCGGTCGAGGGGGTCGACGCGGCGGTGCACCAGGTTCTGGTCGACGAGTTGGTCCACGAGCTTGGTCAGTGTCGCGGGCGGCAGGAAGGCGGCCTCGGCGACGGCCGTCATGTGGTGCCCCTCGCCGTCGGAGAGCAGGGCCAGCACCCGCCAGGCGTCGAGCGAGCAGCCGTCCTCGTCCAGGACGGCCTGGAGGCGGCGCGCGGCCAGCCGCTCGGCCCGCGTCAAGAGCCGCACCAGGTCGTGAGACTGACGCGGGGATCGGCTACCCATCCTGCTCCTTGGTCACGAGGTGCACACATCGTATGAGACGGACTGGAGTTCACCGGGGGGACCCGAAATCATGACGCCATGTTCCGGAGCCTTCCCCCTGCGCTCGACTGGTTCACGGCCGACGACTCCGTGCTCAATGTGGCGCTCGTCTTTCCCCTCCAGGGCCCGGCAGGCATCTTCGGGCCCACATGCGAACTGTGCGCGCAACTGGCCACGGAGGAGATCAATCGTGCGGGCGGCGTCCTCGGCAAGGAGCTGAGGCTGCTGCCCGTCGACGGCGGCGCCCCGCCGCGCGACATCGCCGACCACGTCGAGGCCCTGGTGGACCTGGGCGTCGTTCAGGGCGTCACTGGCTGGCACATCTCCTCCGTGCGGCAGGCGCTGGCGCCGAGGATCGCGCATCGGGTCCCCTACGTCTACACCGCGCTTTACGAGGGCGGCGAGCACACCGCCGGAGTTTTCCTCACCAGTGAGACACCACGTGACCAACTCCGCCCTGCGGTGGGTCTGTTGACGAACGAGCGCGGGGCGCGCCGCTGGTTCGTCGTGGGCAACGATTATGTGTGGCCCCGCCGAACCGCCCGCGCGGCGGGCGGTTACGCCCGCGAGTTCGGGGGCGAGGTCTGCGGTCAGGCCTATCTGCCGCTCGGCACGCACGACTTCGACGGGGTACTGCGCCGCATCGAGCGGTCGGACGCGGACGCCGTCCTGATGCTGCTCGTCGGCAGCGACGCGGTGCGCTTCAACCGGGCGTTCGCGGCGGCCGGGCTGGACGAGCGGTGCCTTCGACTCAGCACGCTGATGGACGAGAGCATGTTGATGGCCAGCGGCCCGAGCACCACGTCCGACCTCTACAGCACCGCGGGTTTCTTCGCCTCGCTCGCGAATCAGGACACCCTCGACTTCCACGGCCAGTACGCCGGAAGGTACGGGATCGAGGCACCGGCCCTGGGAAGTCTCGGCGAATCCTGTTACGAGGGCGTCCTGTTGCTCGCCGCGCTCATCGCCCGGGCCGGGACGCTGGAGGTGTCGGCGATCGGAGCGGCGGCCGACACCGTGTCGTACGAGGGACCGCGCGGGCTGCTCCACCTGCGCGGCAGCCACGTACGGCAGCGGATCTATCTGGCGCGTGCGGACGGGGTGGACTTCGACGTGGTCGCCGAACTCGATCTTCACGGTTCCACCCCTTGACATGCCCGCGGCCGCACCAAGATACTTCCCACAGGAAGTAACTAGAATGCCTAGGGCAATTCGTGAATCCAGGTTCCGAATTCAGCCCCGGGCATTTTTTGTTGCCCTGAGAACGCCGGGTGAATGCCCCATGAGAGCGGGAAGATACCGCCGGGAAAGTATCCTGAAACGCTTTGGAAACAGGGCGACTTGAGGCTGTGGACCGCACTTCAGGAGGTCGTCTCCTCCACAGCCCGAGGGGGTTCTTTTGTCCAGCGGTTCCAGCGGTTCCAGCGGTTCCAGCGGTTTCAACAGTTCCAGTATTCTCCGACGCCGTCTGATGGCCGGCACGGCGGCGCTCGCGGCGGTCGTCGCGCTCTCCGCGTGCGGTGCCAAGACCGACGCGGGCGGTACGTCCGACAAGGCCGCTGAGGCCGACGTCAGCGGCGACACCGTCAAGGTCGGACTGCTCAACTCGCTCTCCGGCACGATGGCGATCAGCGAGGTGACCGTACGCGACTCGCTGAAGCTGGCGATCGAAGAGATCAACGCCTCGGGCGGGGTGCTCGGCAAGAAGATCAAGCCGGTCAGCGAGGACGGCGCCTCCGACTGGCCGACCTTCGCCGAGAAGGCGCAGAAGCTCATCAGCGAGGACCGGGTCGCGGCCACCTTCGGCTGCTGGACCTCCGCGAGCCGCAAGGCGGTCAAGCCGGTCTTCGAGAAGAACAAGTCGCTGCTGTTCTACCCCGTGCAGTACGAGGGGCTCGAGGAGTCCCCGTACATCTTCTACACGGGCGCGACCACCAACCAGCAGATCATCCCGGCCCTCGACTACCTCAAGAGCCAGGGCAAGAAGAAGATCTACCTCGTCGGCAGCGACTACGTCTTCCCGCGCACCGCCAACAAGGAGATCAGGGCGTACGCCAAGGCCAACGGCATGACGGTACTCGGCGAGGACTACGCGCCCCTGGGCTCCACCGAGTTCAGCACGATCGCCAACAAGGTGAAGGCGGCGAAGGCGGACGCGGTGTTCAACACCCTCAACGGCGACTCGAACGTGGCCTTCTTCAAGGAGTACAAGTCCGCGGGCCTGACCGCCACGGGCATGCCGGTCGTCTCGGTGTCGATCGCCGAGGAGGAGGTCAAGTCGATCGGAGCGCAGTACCTGGCGGGCCAGTTGACGGCGTGGAACTACTACCAGACCACCGCCGGCGCCGCGAACACCAAGTTCGTGAAGGCCTACAAGGCCGAGTACGGCCAGGACAAGCCGACGAGTGACCCGATGGAAGCCGCGTACACCTCGGTCTACCTGTGGAAGGCGATGGTCGAGAAGGCGAAGTCGTTCGACCCCGAGAAGGTCAAGGCGGCCTCCGACGGGATCACCTTCGACGCGCCCGAGGGCAAGGTCACCGTGGACGGTGCGAGCCAGCACATCTACAAGACCGCCCGCATCGGCAAGATCGGCTCCGACGGGCTGATCAAGCAGGTGTGGGACTCCGGCAAGCCGATCAAGCCGGACCCGTACCTGAAGGGGTACGACTGGGCCTCCGGCCTCTCCTGATCACCCGCGCGCGGGGGCCCTTCGCGAAGCGGCCCCCGCGTCCCGCCTCCCCGGAGTCGCCGCATGACCGTGATCCTCGGGCAGATGTTCACCGGCATCAGCATCGGTGCCGTTCTGCTGCTCATCGCGCTCGGCCTCTCGCTCACCTTCGGCCAGATGAATGTCATCAACATGGCCCACGGCGAGTTCATCATGGCCGGCGCCTACACCACCTATGTCCTCCAGAAGTCCATTTCCAGCGCGGGGTTTTCGCTCCTGGTCGCGCTGCCCGTCGCCTTTCTCGTGTCGGGGGCGCTCGGCGCTCTGCTGGAATGGCTGCTCATTCGCCGCCTTTATCTCCGGCCACTCGACACACTTCTCGTCACATGGGGCGTCTCACTGATGCTTCAGCAACTCGCCCGAGACATTTTCGGCGCGCCCAATGTGCAGACCCGTGCGCCCGATGTACTCACCGGGAACATCACCGTCATCGGCGGCGACGACCCGCTCACCTTCGCCAACAGCCGCCTGTTCATCCTGGGACTGGCGATCGCCGCGGTGGTCGCCCTCGCCCTCACCCTGCGGCTGACCCCACTGGGGCGGCGTATCCGCGCCGTCGTGCAGAACCGGGACCTCGCCGAGGTGTCCGGCATCTCCACCGGCCGCGTCGACCGCACCGCGTTCTTCCTCGGGTCCGGGCTCGCCGGAGTCGCCGGGGTCGCTCTGACCCTGGTCGGTCCGATCGGGCCCACGATGGGCACCAACGTCATCATCGACGCCTTCCTGGTGATCGTGGTCGGCGGCATCGGGCAGCTCAAGGGCAGTGTGATCGTCGCCTTCGTGCTGGGCGTGCTGCAGTCCGTCCTCGAGTACTCCACCACCGTCAGCGTCGCGAAGGTGCTGGTCCTCGTGGCCATCGTCGCGTTCCTCCAGTGGCGGCCCCAGGGGCTGTACACGCTGCGTACGAGGAGTCTCGTATGACCCTTCTGAAAGGCCGGTCGACCCCTCTGCAAGGCCGGTTGTCCCTTCTGCAAGGCCGGTCGGCACGGGCAGCGGCGGGTTTCGTGGGGGCCGCCGTCCTGCTGTTCGCCGTCGCCCCGCTCGCCCTCTCCGACTTCCGGCTCGGGCTGCTCGCCAAATACCTGTGCACGGCCATGGTCGCCGTCGGCATCTGCCTGGCTTGGGGACGTGGTGGCCTGCTGACACTGGGCCAGGGTGTCTTCTTCGGGCTCGGCGGCTACGCGATGGCGATGCATCTGAAGATCACCGACGCCGGGCCGGGCAACCTCCCCGACTTCATGGCTCTCTACGGCACCGCCGCCGAACTCCCCTGGTGGTGGAAGCCGTTCGCGAACCCCGTGTTCGCGCTGGCCGCGACCGTGCTGCTGCCGATGGCCGTCGCCGCGATCCTGGGTTCGTTCATCTTCCGGCGCCGGGTCAAGGGCGCCTACTTCGCGATCCTCAGCCAGGCACTCGCCGCGGCCTTCGCGATCTGGCTGATCGGCCAGCAGGCCACCACCGGTGGCACCAACGGACTCACCGACATCCAGGGCTTCTTCGGCTATGACCTGGACGACCCCGTCAACCAGCGGATGGTCTACTTCATCATCGCCGCGTGCCTGCTGGCCCTGATCGCCCTCGCCCGCCAGCTGATTCACAGCCGATTCGGCGAACTCCTCGTCGCTGTACGGGACTCGGAGGAGCGGGTGCGCTTCCTCGGGTACAACCCGGCGAACGTCAAGCTCGTCGCGTACGTCGTGGCCGCCGGCATGGCGGGGCTGGCGGGCGCGCTGTTCGTACCGGCCGTCGGCATCATCTCGCCCGCGATGATCGGCATCGTGCCGTCCATCGAGTTCGTCATCGGCGCGGCGGTGGGCGGCCGGGCGAGCCTGGTGGGCGCGGTGCTCGGCGCGGTCGCCGTGGCCTGGGCCAAGACCGCGCTGTCGGAGGAGTTCCCGGCGGCCTGGACCTACTTCCAGGGGCTGCTGTTCATCGTGGCGCTGGCGTTCCTGCCGGGCGGTCTCGCCTCGCTGACCGGGGTCGTACGACGGTGGCGGACCGGCAGGCAGCCGACGGCCGCACTTCCCGTGGGAGAAGCAGCATGAGCGAGCCATCAGGCCTGGAGATACGGCAACTCCGCGTGTCCTTCGACGGATTCACCGCCGTGGACGGGGTGGACCTCGACGTGCGGCCCGGCGATCTGCGGTTCCTCATCGGGCCGAACGGCGCCGGCAAGACAACCCTCGTCGACGCCGTCACAGGCCTCGCGAAAGCGACGGGTTCGGTCCGTTTCGGCGGCGATGAGCTGCTCGGGCGGAGCGTGCACCGGATCGCCCGGTCGGGGATCGGGCGTACGTTCCAGACGGCCACCGTCTTCGAGGAACTGACGGTCCTTCAGAACTTGGACATCGCGGCGGGCGCGGGCCGGGGCGTGTGGACCATGCTGCGCCGCCGCAAGGATGTGCCAGGGTCCGTCGCGAAGGCACTGGAGACGGTGGGGCTCGCCGATCTCGCCGACTCCCCCGCCGGGACCCTCGCGCACGGCCAGAAGCAGTGGCTGGAGATCGGCATGCTGCTGGTGCAGGACGTACGGCTGTTGCTGCTCGACGAGCCGGTGGCGGGCATGAGCCACGACGAACGGCAGGCCACCGGCGAGCTGTTGCGGCGCATCAGCGAGGACCGGACCGTGGTCGTCATCGAGCACGACATGGACTTCATGCGCTCCTTCGCGCGCAGCGTCAGCGTGCTGCACGCGGGCAAGGTGCTGAGCGAGGGGACAGTGGCCGAGGTGCAGGCGGATCCGAAGGTGCAGGAGGTGTATCTGGGGCACGCGGTAACCGAGGAGACGACGGAGGCCCTCGACGCGACGGAGACCGACGACGCGACGACGACCGTGCCCGAACCGACGGACGTACAACCGACCGCCGCACAACCGACCGCCGTACAGGAGGCGTGATGCTGGAGATCGACGACGTACACGTCGGCTACCACCGCAGCTCCGTCCTGCACGGAGTGTCCGTCCAAGTCCCGCGCGACGGCGTGGCGGCCGTGCTCGGACACAACGGCGCGGGCAAGAGCACACTGCTGCGGGCCGCCGTCGGACTGCTCACGCCGCAGAGCGGCCGTGTCCGCCTCGACGGCGAGGACATCACCCGCCGCAAGCCGCATGAGCGGGTGGCGCGCGGCATGGCCTACGTCCCGCAGGGCCAGCAGGCCTTCCCACACCTCACGACCGCCGAGAACCTCCAACTGGTCGCGGACGGACGGCGACGCGGCAAGGAGGCGATCGCCGAGGCCCTGGACCTGTTCCCCGCGCTGCGCGCCCTGTCGGGGCGGCGCGCGGGCCTGCTCTCCGGTGGCCAGCGGCAGCAACTCGCCATCGCCCGAGCCCTGGTGACGGAGCCTCGGCTCCTGCTTCTCGACGAGCCCACCGAGGGCATCCAGCCCTCCGTCGTGGCCGAGATCGAGGAGACGATCCTCGCCCTGGCCGCCCGCGGTGGTCTCTCGGTGCTCCTGGTCGAGCAGCACGTCGGCTTCGCGATGCGGGCGGCCCAGCGGTACTACGTCCTGGAGGCCGGGCGGGTCACGTCGTCCGGCGCGGGCGGGCAGGACGCCGAGCGGTCCGTGCGGGAGGCGCTCAGCGTGTGACGGCGCGGGCTCGCCTCGACGGGCGCGCGCCGGATCCACACGCGCCACGACGGCAACGGGATACTCCTCCCATGACCACCCCACCACACCCGCTCGTCACCCGCGCCCGGCAACTGGCAGCCGAGGTACTGGCGCCCCGGGCGGAGCGCGTGGACCAGGAGGGCGTGCCGGCGAGCAGCATCGAGGCGATCAAACGGTCGGGCCTGCTCGGGGTGAGCGCGCCGGTCGAATACGGCGGGTCGGCCGCGCCCGCCTCGGTGGCCCGGGAGACAGCCGAGATCCTGGCCGGGGCCTGCTGCTCGACCTGGTTCGTCCAGACGCAGCACCACACACCGGTGCTGACCCTGGCCAAGAGCGAACTGCCCGTGCGGGAGCGGTTGTTGGGCCCGCTGTCGAGCGGGAAACTGCTGTCCGGGGTCGCCTACGCCCAACTGCGGGCGTATCCACGCGTCCCGGTCCGGGTCACGCGCGCGCGAGGCGGCTGGCGCTTCGACGGAACGGTGCCCTGGTACACGGGCTGGGGTCTGAACGACCTGATGCTGCTGGCCGGGGTGACGGACACCGACGAGGCACTGTTCGCGTTCACCGAGGCACGCGAGCAGCCCGGTCTGCGGCCCTCCCCACCGATGCGGCTCGCCGCGCTCACCGCCTCCCGGACCGTGTCGCTGGAGCTGGACGGCCTGTGGCTGCCCGACGACGCGGTGGCGCGGCGCACGCCGTACGAGACCTGGGCGGCCACCGACCGTCCCAAGAACACCAACGCCTCACCGGCCGTCTTCGGAGTCACCGCCTCGGCCCTCGACCTGCTGGACGGTGATCCCGCAGCCAAGGAGACCGCGCGTGCCCTGCGCGCCCGACTCGACGAGGTCAGGCGGCAGGCGTACGCGCTGGCCGACCACCCGGTGCCCACCGAGCGGATCGAGGAGCGGTTGGTGTGCAAGACGCGGGCGTACGACATCCTGCGCGCGGCCACGACCGCGGCGGTCGTGGCCGGTGGCGGGCGGGCGATGGATCTGGGCAGCCCGGCGCAGCGGCTGGCGCGCGAGGGCATGTTCCTGCTGGTCCAGGGGCAGACGGCCGAGGTGCGCCGGGCGCATCTGGAGTCGCTTGGCTCACTCGGCTGATCGCGCTCGGCCGGCCGAGTCGGGGGTCGGCCGGGTCGGGCTCGCTCAGCTCGCGAAGGGCACCTGCCCCGCGAGCGCGGGCGACGTCGCGAACGGGTGCCGCCACAACCCCCGCGCGGCGAGTCGCGGCAGGACACCCTCGCCGAACCAGTACGCCTCCTCCAGGTGCGGGTAGCCGGAGAGGACGAACTCGTCGATGCCCAGGCGGTGGTACTCGGTGATGAGTTCGGCGACCTCGTCGTGGCTGCCGACCAGGGCCGTGCCCGCGCCACCGCGGACCAGACCGATCCCGGCCCACAGGTTCGGGTGGATCTCCAGCCCGCCCGCGCTGCCGCCGTGCAGCGCGAGCATGCGCTGCTGGCCCTCCGACTCACTGCGGGCCAATCCGGCCTGGACGGACTTCACGGTCTCGGGGTCGAAGCCGTCCAGCAGCTTCTGCGCCTTTGCCCAGGCCTGCGCGGAGGTGTCGCGGGTGATGACGTGCAGCCGGATGCCGAAGCGCAGGGTTCGCCCTTCCTTCGCCGCCAGCCCGCGGATCCAGGCGATCTTCTCGGCGACCTGGGCCGGCGGCTCGCCCCAGGTGAGGTAGACGTCCACGTGACGTGCGGCGACCTCGCCGGCCACGGGTGAGGAGCCGCCGAAGTAGACCTCGGGGATCGGGTCGGGGACCCGGGCCAGCCTGGCGTCCTCGACCCTGAGGTGTTCGCCGGACAGGTCGACGGTCCTGCCCTCCCACAACTCCCGGACGATGTGCAGGAATTCACCGGTACGGCGGTATCGGGCGTCCTTGTCGAGGAAGTCGCCGTAGGCGCGCTGCTCGTGGCTCTCGCCGCCGGTGACCACATTGAGCAGCAGTCGGCCACCGGTCTGCCGCTGGAAGGTGGACGCCATCTGCGCGGCGAGCGTGGGCGAGACGAAGCCCGGCCGGAAGGCCACCAGGAACTTCAGGCGCTCGCTCTGTTGCGAGACCATCGCGGTGGTCAGCCAGGCGTCCTCGCACCACGCGCCGGTGGGGGTGAGCGCGCCCACGAAGCCCAGGTCCTCGGCGGCGCGAGCGATCTGGCTCAGATAGGCGACCGTCGGCGGCCGGTCCCGTCCGGAAGCGGTGGCCGGGGTGCCGTGGCCGCCGCCGACGACATGGCGGCTGTCGCCGTTGGTGGGAAGGAACCAGTGGAAGGTGAGGGACACGGCGGCGTTCTCCGATCGTGGGGCTGGTGGCGCGGGAGGGCTACAGCAAGCCGTGGCGGGGCGGCCCGATGCAGGGAGTTGAGGGCGACACCGTGTCAGCCCGCCGCTGCCAGCAGGGGCGTGCGGCCCAGGGCCGCCGAGAACTGGTCCACCACCTGGGCCAGCGACGCGGCCGTGGCCGACGCCACGGTGATGCCGCCGTCCTCGCCCACGATGATGTCCTTGTCGAGGGTGAACCAGCCCTGGACTATGTGCGCGGCACCCATGGAGTTGAGCACCGGGCGCAGGGCGTAGTCGAGGGCGAGGACATGCGCGGTACTGCCTGCGGTGACCAGCGGCAACACGGTCTTTCCGTCCAGCGCGTACTGCGGGAGCAGGTCGAGCAGGGCTTTGAGCACTCCGGAGTACGCGGCCTTGTAGACGGGGGTGCCGATGACCACGCCGTCGGCGCGGGCGAAGAGTTCGGTGGCCTCGACGATGGCGGGATGCTGGAAGTCGGCGCCGAGCAACGCCTCCGCGGGGATCGTGCGAACGTCGAGCGGGATCACCTGGTGCCCCTGTGCGGCCAGCCGGATGTCCAGGTGGCGCAGGAGTTTGGCGGTGCGGGAGGAGACGGACGGGCTGCCGGAGACGGACAGGACGGTGGCCATGAGTCCTCTTTCGTGAGCGGAGTTCGCGGTGGGTGTCAGACGTGCGCGGGGACGGACTCGGGTCGGTGTCCGGCGGCCCGGACTCCAGTTCTCGTACGAGGGCAGCACCCGGCGGCCGAAGTACTCGACCTCCTCGCGGTAGTGACGGAATGCTCCTGGTGTGGGGAACTACGGCACGACGAATGCAGGCCCGGTGATTCACAGGGAATTCGGGCGCGGAAAGGGGTGCGACCGGTAGGGAAAACGCAGCGGCGCACACGTCCGGGAAGAAATCACCGGGGGTGGGCTCGTGCGTGCGAAGGGGACCCTGCCGTCGGGATCGTCAGGCTGCGCGACAACAGAAGGCGCTGGAGACACGCGCGAGGTCGACGTGACGTCGCCGCGTGAGGTCCAGTCGTGTCTTCATGGCGTCGATCGTGGCAGCCACCGGTCCTGACCGTCAAGGAACAACCGACCGGTCTCGTATCCCGGACCGCCGGTCGGCGGGCGCACTCCACCGACGGTGCCGAAATGGGCAGGCGCGGCCACGTGCGGCCCATGACCTGCACGAGGCGTGCGTACGCAGGGCCGGGGAACTCGGTGGGAGTCCGGCCCGGCGTGGAAGAGAGGGTGGAGGAGAGTGGCGGAAGGGGGACCCGGCGAGCGACGGAGGGACCCATGAGTGACGACGACGGCCGCCTCGGCCTGAGGTGTGTGGTGACCGGTGCGACGGGCTACATCGGCGGGCGGCTGGTCCCCGAGTTGCTGGCCGACGGGCACCGGGTCCGCTGCCTGGCCCGCTCCCCCGCCAAGCTGCGGGACTATCCGTGGGCGGGCGACGCGGAGGTGGTGCGCGGCGATGTCACGGACGCCGGCTCGGTCGCCGAGGCGTTGCGCGGCACGGACGTCGCCTACTACCTCGTGCACGCTCTGGGCACGGGCCACGGCTTCGAGGAGACGGATCGGAAGGCGGCCCGCATCTTCGGGGAGCAGGCCCGCGCCGCGGGGGTCCGACGCATCGTCTACCTGGGCGGCCTCACCCCGGCGGGCGTCCCCGAGGGACAACTGTCACCACACCTGAGGTCGCGCACCGAGGTCGGCCGCATCCTGCTGGAATCGGGCGTGCCCACCACCGTCCTGCGCGCGGCGGTGATCATCGGATCCGGATCGGCCTCGTTCGAGATGCTGCGCTACCTCACGGAACGGCTGCCGGTCATGGTCACGCCGAGCTGGGTGCACACCCGCATCCAGCCGATCGGCGTACGGGACGTGCTGCGCGCCCTCGTCGGCAGCGCACGCATGCCCGCCGACGTCAATCGCGCGTTCGACATCGGTGGACCCGAGGTCCTGACCTATCTCGAGATGATGCAGCGGTACGCCGTGGTGGCCGCCCTCCCGCACCGGCTGATCCTGCCCGTGCCGGTGCTGACCCCTCGGCTCTCCAGCCTCTGGGTGGGGCTGGTCACCCCAGTGCCCGCGTCCATCGCGCGTCCGCTCACCGAGTCGCTGCGCCACGAGGTCGTGTGCCACGAACACGACCTCGTGCGGTACGTCCCCGATCCCCCGGGCCACCCCATCGGCTTCGACGAGACGGTGTCCCTGGCACTGCGACGCGTACGGGACGCCCAGGTCACCACCCGGTGGTCGTCGGCCTCGGTGCCCGGCGCGCCCAGCGATCCGCTGCCCACCGACCCCGACTGGGCCGGCGGCAGCCTCTACACCGACCGTCGCGAACGCGCCGTGGACGCTCCGCCCGAGGCGCTGTGGCGGGTGATCGAAGGCATCGGCGGGGACAACGGCTGGTACTCCTTCCGGGCGGCCTGGTCCGTGCGCGGCCGACTGGACCGGCTGGTCGGCGGCGTCGGACTGCGGCGCGGGCGCCGCGACGCCGGTCGGCTGCGCGTGGGCGACTCGCTCGACTTCTGGCGCGTCGAGGAGATCGAACCCGGTCGTCTGCTGCGGCTGCGCGCCGAGCTGCGGCTGCCGGGACTGGCCTGGCTGGAGATGTACGCCGAGGTCGGCGACGACAGCCGGACCCGCTATCGGCAGCGGGCCCTGTTCCATCCGCACGGGCTGCTGGGACACGCCTACTGGTGGGGCGTAGCGCCGTTCCACGCGGTCGTGTTCGGCAGCATGGCCCGCAATATCGCCAAGGCCGCGGCCCGAGACACCCCGGTCGACCGGAAAGTACCCACGGCCTCGGCATCCGGCATCCACTCAAGAATGTGAGCCCGATGAAGTCATGGATGGACACGTCGCGCCGCCCTGTCTCCTCGCTCCCCCGTCCCGGAGGCTCACCATGACCGTCTCGGTCGTCCTGTTCACCTCGGACCTGCGCCTGCACGATCATCCGCCCCTGCGTGCGGCTCACGACGGCTCGTCGGCCCTGGTGCCCCTCTTCGTGCGCGACGACGCGGTCGCCGAAGCCGGGTTCGCCGTTCCCAACCGGTTGGCGTTCCTCGCGGACTGCCTGGCGGACCTCGACGCCGCACTCCGACAGCGCGGCGGTCGTCTGGTGGTGCGCTCCGGCGACGTCGTCGACCAGGTGTCCAAGGTGGTCGCCGAGGCGGACGCCGACGACGTGCACATGGCAGCGGGCGTCAGCGCCTATGCGCAGCGCCGGGAGGAGCGGCTGCGCACGGCCCTGGAGACCGCGGGGTGTCGCCTCCATGTCCACGACACCGTGGTCACCGCGCTGGCCCCCGGCACGGTCACTCCCGCCTCCTCGGACCACTTCGCCGTCTTCACGCCGTACTTCCGGCACTGGTCGCGGCAGCGGCTGCGGGACGCGGTCGCCGCGCCCCGGGTGATCCGGGTCCCGGACGGCGTCGGCTCGGAGCACCTCCCCTCGCGCGGGGATCTGTCCGGGGTTTCGGCGGGGCTGGCCCTGGGCGGCGAGACGGAGGCCAGGAAGCGGCTCGCGGCCTGGCTGCGTGTCGGGATCACCTCGTACGGGGACCGCCATGACGACCTGCCCGGCGACGCGACCTCCCGGCTCTCCCCCCACCTGCACTTCGGCACGCTCTCTCCGGTCGAACTCGTCCACCGGTCGCGCGCGGTGGGCGGTCCGGGCGCCGAAGCCTTCGTACGACAGTTGGCCTGGCGGGACTTCCACCACCAGGTGCTCGCTGCCCGGCCGGACGCGGCAGCCACCGACTACCGCACCCGGCACGACCGTTGGCGCTCCCAGATCCGGGCGCGAAGCGACATCGACGCCTGGAAGCTGGGACGCACCGGCTATCCGGTGATCGACGCGGCGATGCGGCAACTGCGGTACGAGGGCTGGATGCACAACCGTGGACGCCTGCTGGCAGCGAGTTTCCTCACCAAGACGCTGTACGTGGACTGGCGGGTCGGGGCCCGGCACTTCCTGGATCTGCTGGTGGACGGCGATGTCGCCGACAATCAGCTCAACTGGCAGTGGATGGCCGGAACGGGCACCGACTCACGGCCCAACCGAGTCCTCAATCCGGTGACCCAGGCCAAGCGTTACGACCCGGCCGGAGTGTACGTCCGGCGCTGGGTGCCCGAGCTGGAGGGGCTCTCGGGTGCCGCCGTGCACGAGCCGTGGAGGCTTCGGGGTGCGGAACGCGCCGCCTACGACTATCCGGACCCCATCGTCGAACTCCCGGACGGGCTGGCCCGCTTCAAGGAGGCTCGGGGTCGCAATTGACGGGCAGCACCACGGATTTTACTCGGGGTAAAGGTTTCCCCCTCCCGCGCGGTCGTACTGGTGGGCGTCCGAACCACTCGTACCGGATCCCCTCGCACCGGATCCACCACACGGCTCGACGGAGCGTCCCGCTCCCGGCTGCCGCACCGCCCCAGGAGGCTCAATGCGCATGACACGGAACGCGGGAACCCTCTTCGTGGCCGGTGCGTTGACAATGACCCTCGCCGCGCTCGCCTACCCCACCATGCTCGGGTTGCAGACCACGGCCAGTTCCCCGACACGCATCATCGCCAACACCTCGTCGGGTCCGCTGACCGAAGCCGACCGCGACTTCGTCGTCAAGGTGCGCGCGGCCGGGCTGTGGGAATACCCCTGCGGCGAGCTGGCCTTGCAGAAAGGCACCACCCCGGCCGTCAAGACGGCGGGTCAGCACCTGGTCACCGGCCATGCCGCGCTGGACGCCGCGGATCGTAAGGTCGCCGCCCAACTCGGTATCTCCCTTCCCAACCAGGCGTCTCCACAACAGCAGGGGTTCGTGGCGACCTTGAGCGGGGACACCGGCAAGGAGTTCGACAGCGACCTCGCCAACATCCTGCGGGTGACTCACGGGCAGATCTTCCCGGTCATCGCGAACATTCGGGCCACCACCAAGAACACGCTCGTACGCGCCCTGGCCGACCAAGCCAATGACACCGTGCTCGACCACATCACGGTGATGGAGAAGACCGGACTGGTCGACTTCGATCAGGTGCTGTTCCAGGAGACCACCAAACCGAAGCTGCCCGCCCAGAACCTCACGCCGCCGGCGCCCCAGCCGGGCGAGCCGACCGTCGTGCTCACTCCGCCCGCGGACGCCTCCGGGGTCACCGTGTCGCCGACCCCGACGATCGGGTGAGCGACGGCGACGCCGAGGGTTCAGCAATACCTAACGAACGATCGTGCGCCAATAGCGTACGATCGTTCGATTAAAATGGCCGCATGAGCCCGCGCAAGTCCGTTGCCGAAACCGCCGCCACGCGCGGCCGGATCATCGAGAGCGCCCTGACGCTGGCCTCCGCCGAGGGCCTCGAAGGCCTCACCATCGGCCGCCTCGCGACCGACCTGAAGATGAGCAAAGCGGGGGTGATCGGCCATTTCGGCAACAGAGAGGCGCTCCAACTCGCCGTTCTGGACGCGGCGGTCGAGCGGTTCCGGATGCGCGTACCGGCGCGCGCCGTCGGCGCCCGGCCCGGGACCGAGCGGCTGACGCGCGCCTTCGACGAGTGGATCGACTACATGGCCGAGGGCGAGGGGCACGGGGGCTGCTTCCTCGCCTCGGCGGCGAGCGAGTTCGACGGCCGCCCCGGTCCGGTCCGTGACGCGGTGCTCGACGCACTGGCCGCCTGGTCGGCGTACGTGGCAACGGAGTTGATCACGGCGGTCGAGGGCCATGAACTCTCGCCACGCACCGACGTGGACCAGCTCACCTTCGAGCTCAACGGCGTGGCCCTGGCAGCCAACCAGTCCATCCAGCTCCACCGCGACCCGAAGGCTCCCGCGCGAGCCCGTCGCGCCATCGCCCGTATCCTCCTCGGCCCCCTGGGGCCCAGCTCTACACATAAGGGAGAAATAAGCGCACAATGAACTTACGCGGCGCTTACCGCATACCGCGCCAGACGCGGTCAGGCCTGCAGAGATCGAAGGAGACGACCCATGGCCAACGTCTCGCACTCCAGAAGTGATATCTCGACCCACCCCGATGTTTCCGAAATGCGGGATCGGTATGCCCGCATGGTCGGTGGCCGCGATGTGGCACTCGTGGACGGACCGGTGTTCCTGCTCGGTCTGTACTGCGCCGTGTCCCCGTGGATACTCCACTACACGACAAGCCAGCCGGCCCTGGTGACCCACAACCTGATCATGGGCATCGCGATAGCGCTGCTGGCCCTCGGATTCACCAGGGCACCGGAGAGGATGTACGGCCTGAGCTGGGCCATGTGCGCGATGGGCGCGTGGATGATCATCTCGCCGTGGGTGGTCGGCACCAACCCGGACACCGGCGTCGTGCTCAACAGCATCATCATCGGCGTACTGGCCGTGGTGCTGGGGGCGGTGTGCGCGGTCACGGCGACGAAGAGCACTCCACGGGCGTAGCCCGGCCCCGGAAAGGCGAAAGGACCCGGAAAGGGAAAGCTGCAGGCCGACCCGCCCCGTGCGGGCCGGCCTCTTCGCGCCCGCGCCGCGGCACGCTCAGCCGGGGATCATCCAGGGAGCACTCTCAGCGGTTCGGCACCAGCCACGGCTCCTGCGGCAGCGGACTGCCGGTCTCGATGAGGGACTTCAGGTTGGAGAGCACCGCGGGCCAGCCGAGGGCCACGTCACCCAGCGCGGCCTCGTCGACCAGGTCCTCATGGGTCACGGTGAGCCGGACGATGTCGGCGTGCGGCTGGATGTCGAAGGTGACGCGGGAGTACTTGTCCTGCCGCCCCTCGTCCTCGGGCGCGGCCCAGGTGGTGACGAGGCGGGTCGGCCGGTCGCTCTCCACCACGGTGCCGATGACGTCGGCGATGCCCGAGCCGTCTGTGCGCCGGTGTTCCCACCGGGAGCCCGGCTGCCAGTCCGAGACGTTACTGTGGCCCCAGTAGGCGGCGGTCAGATCGGCGTCGGTGAGCGCGTCCCAGACCTTCTCGGGCGTGCTCCGGATGTAGATGACGTACACGAAGGTCGGCTTGTCGGTCATGGTTTCCTCGGCTCGTTGCTTGAGGGCGCTGAGCGCGCGCAGGCGCGGGCGCTCGAACTTGTCGATCCACCGCTCCTGGATCTCGTGGAGCGGCACCGGATTGAGGTAGTGCAGCTTCTCCCGCCCCCGCCGCACCGTGCTGACCAGGTTGGCGGCCTCCAGGACCGCCAGATGCTGCGTCACCGACTGACGGGTCATGTCGATGTGCTCGCACAGCTCCCCCAGGTTCTGACCACCGTGCTCGTGCAGCCGGTCCAGCAGCCGCCGTCGCGTGTGGTCGGCCAGCGCCTTGAAGACCTGGTCCATCCCGGGGTCGCCCTCGTCTGATCGCACACTCAACGTTAGGCAGGCAATTACTTGCATGTCAAGAAAGCGGAAGTCCGAGCTGCCTGAATCGGGGGTCCGAGCTGCCCGAATCGGGGGTCCGAGCTGCCTGAATGAGGAACGGCCCGCGCCCGACACGGACCTGCCCCAGACCTCGTAAGGCCTGGGGCAGGTCGGGAGAAGTACGGGTCAGTGCCCGGTACCGAGCGACCAGCTCGGGGTGCTGCCGGCGAGGCGACAGGTGATGAAGTACAGGGGAATCGGCGGTGTGTACGGCGAGTCGCTCTGAGGGCTGTGGATCAGACGAGGGCGATCGCACCGGGACCGCCGGAGGACTCGTGTCCAGGACGGGTCGGCCAGCCGGGCGCCGACCAGATAACTGGTGGAAGACGGCCAGGTGACGCCTATGTGAGATCCGGAGGGGACGATCCACCACCACCGCTCGTCGTCGGCGAACACACAGCCGACACGGGGCAGACTTTCCATGATCCGCTCCCCGTGCTCCCGGGACGTACCCACGGCGTCGCACCCCAGGCCGGCCGACAGCTCGGCGGGTATGACCAGTCGTGCCGGGTGCTCGTACCGCGGCGGTACGCAGATGCGCGTATCCAGTCCGGAGACGGAGTCGTGCTCGTGCGGATCGATGGCGGGACGGTGCTCGCGCGGGTCAGCGATGTGCTGTCGTTCCATCAGGTAGGGGTCCTTCGGCCGAGTGGGGGATGGGCCGGGCGATGTTCGTGGCCGGCGGGGGCCAGGTCTAGGCGGGCTCCGCGCCCTCCGGCGGCAGTACGGCCCAGACGATGCGCCTGGACCCGTCGGCACTGTCTCTGACGCCCCAGTCGCTGCTCAGTACGCCGACCAGCAGGAGCCCGCGGCCGCCCTGGTCGTCGGGCTCCGGCTGCCGCCGCTCCGGAAGGGTCCAGCCGCGGTTCTGGTCCTCGACCTCGATGTGGAGCAGCCCATCAGCGATGCGCAGTCTGCACACGATCCGCTCGCTCGCCGTGTGCGTCAGGGCGTTGGTGACGAGCTCGGAGGTCACCAGGACAGCGTTGTCGCACCACTCCTGGCTCGCGCCCCACTCGCCGAGCGACTCGCGCACGTATCTGCGGGCCATGCCCACCGAGGCGGGGGCCGCCGGCAGGACCAGCACACCTGCTCTGCGGGGGTACGCGTCCCCCGGCGGGCGGCCCACGGACTGGGGGAGGGAGGGCGGGGTCATCGCCGTTCGCCTTTCGTCTGCCTTCGCACCCAAGGCGGTGCTCGTGCCGTCCCACGTGGTCCGATGCCTTTCGCGAGCTGCGCACAACTCGCCGCACGGGAACCACGTTGCAGCCCTGTCTCCCCCAACTGGGCCGCGCAGCCTTTCCGTTCGATACGCCAGGGACGATAGGACCACTCTGGCAGCTGCCAACAACACCTCGCAACCGACAAGTTGAAAATTGCAATGTGCCAGGTGCATGCTTCCACCGTCGACGGATGATCGTGACAGACTGCGACCTGGAAGCCCGCTGCGAGGGGGTAAAGGCGTGTCAACGGAAACCGACTGGGGCGGCGCGCCTTCCGTCCTGCGCATGATCCTGGGCCGACAACTCGAGGACCTGCGCACCCAGGCCGGACTGACGTACGCGCAGGCGGGCGAGGCGATCGGGGTCAGCCACTCCACCATCCGCCGGATGGAAGCCGCCAAGGTGGCCCGGCTTCGCCTCACGGACGCCGAGAAGCTCCTTCAGACGTACGGCGTGACGGACCAGCAGGAGATCGACACCTTCCTGAAGTCGGTCCGCGAGGCCAACAAGCGCGGCTGGTGGCACACGTACCGCGATGTCCTGCCGGACTGGTTCGCCGCGTATCTGAGTCTGGAGCAGGCAGCGCTGCAGATCCGCGCGTACGAGGCGGAGTTCGTCCACGGGCTGCTGCAGACGGAGGCGTATGCGCGCGCCCTGCTGAGCGCCGGCAACCCACACGCTCCGGCCGAGGCGACCGAGCGCCGTGTCGCCCTGCGCCTGCGTCGCCAGGAGTTGCTGTCCCGTCCGGCGCCGCCGCGCGTCTGGATCGTGATGGACGAGACCGTGCTGAGGTGGCCGGTCGGCGGCCCCGAGGTGATGCGCGCCCAGATCGACCACCTGATCGCCGTCAACGCACTTCCCCATGTGACCTTGCAGATCATGCCGTTCGAGAACGGCCCGCATCCGGCCATGCGGGCCGGTGCGTTCCATCTCTTCCGCTTCCGGGCACCAGAGTTGCCGGACATCGTCTATCAGAGCGGCATGGTGGGCGCCCTCTATCTCGACAAGGACGAGGACGTCGTGGTGTTCCGCGAGGCCCTGGACCGGCTGGGCGCCCAGTCGGCGCCCGCCAAGAAGACCGCGTCCCTCCTCGGTGCGATTCGCAAGGAGCTATGAGTGCGTCACCACACGGCCGAGCACCGCATACGCAACGGCATGCCTGCCCGGGAACTCGGCACACAGGGCTGGTACAAGCCGTGGAGCGACGACGCCGGCGGCGCCTGTGTCGAGGCGAAGAAGCTGGGCGACGGGCGGGTCGCGCTGCGTCAGTCCACCGATCCCGAGGGGCCCGCACTGGTTTTCACGCCCCATGAGATGACGAGCTTTCTGGCGGGCGTGAAGGCGGGGGCCGCCGACTTTCTGCTGTGACGCGTTGTTGTTCACGGACGCGTTGTTGCTCAAGCACCGATCACTGAACCGACGACCTGATGGGAGGGGCGGCATTGTCCGACAACGGATGGCCGGCCGACCGTATCGACACCGAGAGCGCACACTCCGCGCGCATCTACGACTACATCCTGGGCGGCAAGGACTACTACCCCGCCGACAAGGAGGCGGGCGACGCGATGTCGCAGGAGTGGCCCGCCCTGCCGATCCACATGAAGGCCAACCGCGACTGGATGAACCGTGCGGTGGCCCATCTCGCCGAGAAGGCCGGGATACGCCAGTTCCTGGACATCGGCACCGGCATCCCCACCTCCCCCAACCTCCACGAGATCGCCCAGTCGGTGGCCCCCGACTCCCGGGTCGTCTATGTGGACAACGACCCCATCGTCCTGACCCTGTCCCAGGGCCTGCTGTCCAGCACCCCCGAGGGCAAGACCGCCTACGTCGAGGCGGACATGCTCGACCCGGCCACGATCCTGAACGCCCCGGAGCTGCGTGACACCCTCGACCTCACGCAACCGGTCGCCCTCACCGTGATCGCGATCGTCCACTTCGTGCTGGACGAGGACGACGCGGTCGGCATCGTCCGCCGCCTCCTGGAGCCCCTCCCCTCGGGCAGCTACCTCGCGATGTCCATCGGCACGGCCGAGTTCGCCCCGGCGGAGGTGGGCCGGGTCGCCCGCGAGTACGCGGCGCGCAACATGCCCATGCGGCTGCGCACCCACGCGGAGGCCGAGGAGTTCTTCGAGGGCCTCGAACTCGTCGAGCCCGGCATCGTCCAGGTCCACAAGTGGCACCCGGACGGCACGGACACCGAGTTGATCCGCGACGAGGACATCGCGATGTACGGGGCGGTGGCCCGCAAGCCGTAGTCCGGCCCGACCGCTCCGGCTCACCCGCTCGCCGGGCCTGCTCGCACGAGGCTCGGCGAGCGCCCTCCACGCGCCTGCCCCGTCGTACGTCGGACCCACGAGGCCTCTGGCCCCGCTGTCGCGGCGCCGGAACGGCCCTGTTCCCTCCGTCGACTCCGCTGCACCCGAGACAACTTGACGGCGCAGCGACGCGCGGGGGGCGCCTCGTAGTACGGCCCTGCACCGTGCCCGTGTCGCCGTTGGGACATGTCGCATCTGTGGCAGCCGATACCAGTGACACACCCTGTGACGTCAGCGGATTCTGTCGTACAGCGCATGATCTCGAGCTGTACGAAAGGTGCTTGACTGATGGCATGGATCCGCCTATCGGCGGCGATATCAACCGCACTGCTGGTGACAGTCGGGGGGGTATCGCCCGTCTCGGCCGGGACGAACTCGGACGGAACGGCGGGATCCGCCGACCGCGAGAGGGCGGTCTCCGCCACCGTAAGACTGCTGACCGGTGACCGGGTGACGGTGACGTCATTGCCCGGCGGACGGCGCACCGCGTCAGTACAGCCCGGACCCGGGCGCGAGCATGTCTTCTTCCGGACGCTGGAGGAGGACGACAAGGCGCTGACCGTGCTGCCTTCCGACGCCGAAGCGCTGGTGACCGCGGGCACGCTGGACCGTCGGCTCTTCAATGTGACTGCCCTGATCGCCGATGGTTACGACGAGGCCCACGCCTCCGTGCTTCCGTTGATCGTCTCCTCGGAGCCGTCACGGGACGGGTCCAGGGACACCGCGCGGGCGGCGAAGGCTGCCGCGGCCACTGCCGACCGGCTGGTGGCGTTCAACGCGGCTGCGACACCCGCCCGCAGACTGGAGAGCCTGAACGCTCGATCGCTGCGGGTCGCCGACGACGACCTGGGCCGCTTCTGGAAGACGCTCAACCCCGGCGGAACGTCGGACGCCGCCCGTGCCGCGGTCGCTCCACGGGTCTCGCTGGACGGCAAAGTGAAGGCCGTGCTGGACCGCAGCACCGCACAGATCAACGCGCCCACCGCCTGGAAGGCCGGCTACGAGGGCCAGGGCGTCAAGGTGGCGATCCTCGACACCGGCGTCGACGCGAACCACCCCGACCTGGCCGGCCGCATCGCGGAGGCCAAGAACTTCTCCAGCAGCGCGGGCACGAACGACGCCTTCGGCCATGGCACGCACGTCGCCTCGACCGTCGGCGGCACGGGCGCCGCGTCCTCGGGAACCCGCCGCGGTGTCGCGCCCCGGGCGGACCTGCTGATCGGCAAGGTGCTGGGCGACGACGGCTATGGCTCGGAGTCGTCCGTCATCGCCGGCATGGAGTGGGCTGCCTCCCAGCACGCCAAGGTCGTCAACATGAGCCTCGGCTCGGACGCACCCACCGACGGCACCGACTCGATGAGCCAGGCCGTCAACAGCCTGACCGCGTCCACCGACACGCTCTTCGTCGTGGCGGCGGGCAACGCGGGCGAGAGCGGCCCGTCCACCATCGGCTCTCCCGGCGCGGCCGACGCGGCGCTGACCGTCGGGGCCGTCGACCGTGACGACTCCCTCGCCCCCTTCTCCAGCCGCGGCCCGCGCGTGGGCGACGCGGCGACCAAGCCCGACGTGACCGCCCCCGGGGTCGGCATCGTCGCCGCCCGCGCGTCCGGCACCACCATGGGCACCCCGGTCGACGCCAACTACACCTCCGCGTCCGGCACGTCGATGGCCACCCCGCACGTCGCCGGCGCCGCCGCGCTGCTGGCCCAGCAGCACCCCGACTGGGGCCCCCAACAGCTCAAGGACGCCCTGACCAGCACCTCGCACACGGTGCCCGGCACCAAGGTGACCGAGCAGGGCGGCGGCCGCATCGACCTGGCCACGGCCATGGGCCCGCTCACGGCCACCGGTACCGTCAACTTCGACCCGATCCAGGCCGGCGGTACGGAGGGGCAGCAGCAGACGGCGACCGTTCGCTACACCAACACAGGTGACCGCCCGCTCACGCTCGCCCTGGCCGTCGGCCTGGCCACCGACTCCGGGCGCACGCTCCCGGACGGCGTGGTCCGTCTCGGCTCCGGCACCGTGCAACTGGCCCCCGGCGCCTCGGCTGACGTGCCGCTGCGCGTCGACGCGACGAACGCCGCCCGCGGCAAGTACTACGGATACGTCACCGCGAAGTCCGCCGACGGCACCGTGCTCGCCCACACCACCGTCTCCCTCGTCGTGCAGGGCCGGCAGCACCGGCTGACCGTGGTCTACCGCGACCGCGACGGCCGGATCCAGCCTGGCTGGCTGCCGACCATCTGGGGCCCCGACGGGTTCGTGGAATACACGGACAGGGACGCGGCGGTCGCCGTCGTGGAAGAGGGCACGTACAACATCAATTCCAGTTTCTACGACGCGGCCGAAGACGGCCACGAGGCGGGCGACGTCGTCGTGCCCGATGTGAAGGTCACCAAGGACATGACGGTGACGCTGGACGCCAGCAAGGTCACCGAGGTGAAGATCCGCACGCCTCGCCCCGCCGAGCAGCACGGCATCCTCAGCACCATGTTCTACCGCCAGATCGACGGTCACGGCCTGCTCCAGGGCGCGATGTACTTCGACGAGACCAAGCGGCTCTACGTCAGCCCCGTTGCTCCGGTCACCGACGGCGCCTTCGAGTACCACTCGCGCTGGCAGATGGTGGCCCCGCAGCTGCGGGCGAAGGTCTCCGGGAGCTCGTTGGCGCTCGCGCCGTACTACGAGCCGTTCTCCCCGGCCTTCGGCGACCAGGGCGCGCGGCTGACCGCCGTGGATGCCGGTACGTCCGCGGCGCCCGACTTCCGCGGATCGCGCGGCAAGGTGGCCGTCGTACGGTACGAACCCGCCGACGACGACAGGGCGCTCGCCCAGGCCGCGGCAGCCGCAGGAGCCAAGGCGCTGCTGCTGGTGTGGCCCGAGGGCCTGGGCGTCTGGACCCGGTGGCAGCCGGACGGTGATCGGATGGCCGTGCCCACCATGCGGCTCTCCTGGAAGAGCGGGACGGCCCTCCTGGAGCGCATCACGAAGAGAGGCACCACGACGCTGGAGTTCTCCGGCACGGTGCGCAGCCCGTACCTGTACGACGTCATGCAGATTTCGAAGGGCTCCATCCCCAAGCGAGTGGTCCACACCGTCTCCGAGCGGGAGAGCGCCGTGGTCCGCAGCACGTACACCCGTACCGGTGCCTCGTCCTGGGCGAGCGAGCAGCGTTTCGGCTGGCGGCCGTACCAGGACACCGCCTGGAACCAGTACAGCCGATACGTGCCGGTGGGACAGGAACGCGTCGAGTACGTGACCGGCGGGGACACGCTGTGGAGCCACACCGTGCACCACAACGTCGTCGACATCCCTGACATGCGGTTGGGGGTTGGCATGATGGACGCCCCGCACACCTACCGGCCCGGCCAGCGCGCAACGGAGCGGTGGTTCGGAGCGCCGGTCCGTCCGTCGATCCCGCGCGGTGCGGCCCAGCCGTCGGTGCGCGACGGCGACACCCTGTCCGTGTTCGTTCCGGAGTTCACCGACTCCGAGTCGGGCCACTGGGCGTTCGGCGAGATCCCCGTCAGTGGAGGACCCGGCGGCGGCGTCCGCCTCGGCGCTCCGTCGGCCGCCGCGGACGCCATACCCGACACGGCCACGGCAGTGCTGTACCGCAACGGGAAGCAGGTCGCCAAGTCCGACAACGGTGCATGGGGCGACTTCGAGGTGCCCGCCGGCAACGCCGAGTACCGGCTGGACCTGGCAACCGCCCGCGTCTCGGACGACTGGCACTTCGGCGCCGGCACCCGCACGTCGTGGACGTTCCGCTCGGACACCGCCGCCCGTCCCGCCCTGCTGCCGCTGCTCCAGGTCGACTACGCCGTAGCCGTCGACGCGCAGAACGCGGTGAGCCGGGCACGAAAGCACAGCCTCGGCATCAACGTCCGCATGCAGGACGGCATGGCGGCACCGCACAAGGTGACGCTGAAGGTCGAGACGTCCTACGACGACGGGCGGACCTGGACCACCGCAACGACCACCGCCCGCAAGAGCAACGGCTTCACCGCCAGCGTGGTGCGTCCGGCCCGGGTGCACGGCGACGCGTACGTGACGCTGCGCGTGACCGCGAAGGACGCGGCCGGCAACGCTGTCCGGCAGACAGTGGACCGCGCCTACCTGCACCCCGGAGCACGGTGACCGTGACGGTGAGTCGCCCCTCTTGAAATCGCGGTGGGTGCCGGAGAGCGTGAGCCCGGCACCCACCGCGTCACGTGGAGGACACCCACGTATAGTCCTACTTTCAATAACGAGTGGGGTCCGCACCTCCATGCGAGCCCGTCCAGGCCAGGAGGGACCTGCATGCTCGAGGCGGCTGGCCTGACCGCGGTCGAGGAGACCGTCTACCGGCTCCTGATCACGACTGCCACAGCCTCGGCCGACGAGATCGCCTCACAAACCGGACTCGCGCCCGGGCAGGCCGAGGGCATCCTCGCGGCACTCGCCACCAAGGGACTCGCCAGCCCCACCGACCATCAGCCACGTCAGTTCACCGCATCCCCTCCCGATGTAGCTCTTCTGCCGCGCCTGCAACGCAACGCCGACGCCCTCGACCAGGCCCGCGCCGCCGTCACCGACCTACTCGAGAGCTACCGCAGCACCCGCCGCCGCCAGGACGCCGGCCAGCTCATCGAAGTCATCACCGGCGCCGAGGCACTGCGCCAACACCTGCGCCAACTGCAGGAAAACGCGCGTCACGAGATGCTCTGGTTCTGCAAGGCCCAGTACGTCGCCATGCCCTCGGGAAGCAATCGCGCCGAGTACGACGCCCTGGCCCGGGGGGTCCGCTACCGCGTCCTGTACGAGCGTGCCTTCTTCGACGACGAGGGCGCCGTCGACAACGTTGTTGAAGGCGTCCGCGCCGGCGAGATTGCCCGCTCCGTCCCCCACCTCCCCCTGCGCCTCGCCGTCGCCGACCGGACCATCGCCATCTGCCCCCTGGTGCCGGGCGGCCCCTACGGCAGCCCCAACGAACCCACGTCCGCCCTGCTACGCGGAAGCAGCCTTCTGGAGGCACTGACCGCCCTCTTCGAACGCTACTGGGAGGACGCCGTGCCGCTGCACGTCAGCGACTCCGGCACGGTCGACGACACCGCCCCCTTGTCCGAGACCGACCGCAAACTGCTCTCCCTCCTGGTCGCGGGCATCGCCGACAAGGCCATCGCCAGTCAATTGGGACTGAGCCGCCGCACCGTACAGCGCCACATCCAGCACATGATGACCCTCGCCGGCGCCGCTACCCGTATGCAGCTCGCCTGGCAAGCGGCCCGCCGAGGCTGGCTGTAGCACGCACAGAACGCGTGAAACAGGAACGACGCCCCAACTGGCTATGGGGCACTCGGTCGCTGAGCACCCTCGACATCGACCTGGTGGCGAAGACTTAATCGCTCGCCGAGGGCCACGCCGATCACTCACACTTTCGCCGTGACAAGAACCGTGAGCGCATGGGTGACCTCGGATGATGACTTCCTCGGGAGCGTCGGCCCCTTCCCTGTGGAGGTCCCCTGGTGGTCCGAGGTGGAACCCGTCGTGGGCCGTCTGGAAGAGCTGCTCGGCGTACCTGTGCTCGTCCTGCGTCTCCTCGACGTCGACGGGGGTGAAGGCGGCCGGGACGGTCATGTGACGTACCACATCGAGGCGTTGGAGCGACCGGCAGCCGGCCTGCTGGACCAACGGATTGTCGATCAGGTCCTGTTGGACGGTCATGAGGTTCTCAGGTCGCCGTGGGCGCGGGCGGACGACCTGCGCGAGCTGCTCGGCTGGGCGGACGGCGCCCTGGCGTCGGTGGAACGGCCGGTGACCGGTCCGGTGGAGCAGCGACGTACGTGGAATCTGGCCGGGCTCTTCCGCCTGCCCACCGCACGGGGCCTTGTCTGGCTCAAGACGACACCGCACTTCGCCGCCGACGAGGCCATCGCCATCGCCGCGTTCGCGCGGGTCGACCCGGGTCTCGTCCCCACGGTCCTCGGCCACGGTGAGCGGCGCCTCCTGATGGAGCACATCCCCGGCGAGGACTGCTGGCAGGCCGGACCGGAGACGGTCACCGCGGCCATGACCCGCTTCGTGTCCGCACAGGCGACACTCGCGTCCGGACGTCCACCAGGCATCCAGGAAGGGTGCCCACCGGGTTTCCGTGACGGGCGCGTGCCCGTTCTCGCCGCGCAGGTCCGCGAACTGTTCGACGGACCCGGCGCGCGGGAGCTGACCCCTCAAGAGCTCCTCGCGGCACGGGAGTTGGAGAACCGCTGGGACCAGCTCTTGGAGTGCGGCCTGCCCGACACCCTGGTGCACGGCGACTTCCACCCCGGCAACTGGCGTAGCGACGGCGGCCCGCCGGTCGTCGTGGACTTCGCCGACGCCCATTGGGGCAATCCCGTTCTGGACGGTCTGCGCGTCCACGGCTTCCTCCCCGAGTCGAGCCGCGCGGCTGCCGTCCGGGCCTGGGCCGACACATGGAAGGCCCTGGTCCCCTCCAGTGCCCCGGCGTGCGCCCTCGCCCTCGCCGAGCCGCTCGCCCATCTCGCGTACGCCGTCCGCTATCAGGAGTTCCTGGACGGCATCGAGCCGTCCGAGCGGCGGTACCACGAGGGAGATCCGGCGGGCGCGATCCGCGCGGCGCTGCGGTCCGCGGAGCATCCGAGCCCGTACTTCGCGCCCGCGGTCGGTCACGACGGCCGGTGAGCAACCTCGTGGCTGCTCGGCGCCCCTGGGAGGCAGGATCACCTCATGAACAATCGACCGACTTTCACCCTCCCGACTCCCCTGCGGCTCGAAGGGTTTGGGATACACCTGCGCGAGTGGTCCGACGACGACGGTCCGGACCTGGTCGCGATGTACGACGATCCCGAGATCGACCGCTGGACGCCGGTGGCATCGCCGTTCGACGCCGAGGCCGCACGGAAGTACCTGGCAGCGGCGCGTGACCAGCGCGCCGCCGGACACTCCGTGCAGCTCGCCGTCATCACGGACGGCGGCCCGGCACAGGGGGAGATCCTGCTGTTCCGCAGCGCTGCCGACGAACGCGACGTCGAACTCGCCTACGGTGTCGGGGCCGCTCACCGGGGGCACGGACTGGCATCCAGGGCGGTGCGACTCGTCACGGAGTACGTCGTCCTGCATATCGCGGTGCGGCGCGTGGTGCTGCGCATCGAGGAGGGCAACACGGCGAGCGAGCGGGTCGCCAAGGCGACCGGGTTCGCGCTCACCGACGACGAGCCGGTGGTCCGTACGGCGAAGGGCCGGGAGGTGGTTCTGCGGACGTGGAGCCATCCCGGCGGTGACGCCGAGCAAGCGGCCGTTTTGTAGCGCAGGTCCGCGGCGGCCAAGTCCGGCAGGGGCGGGCCCGCCCCGGGCCCGCCCCTTCGGTCGGCTCGTGCTCAGCTCACGTTGAGTGCCGTGTCGTCGATGACGAACGAGGTCTGCAGCGTGGAGCCTTCGACGCCGGTGAACTTGATCGTGACCGTCTGCCCCGCGTAGCCGCCGAGGTCGAGGGTGCGCTGGGTGTAGCCCGAGGCGGCGTTCAGGTTCGAGTACGTGGCCAGGGTGGCCAGGACTGTGCCGCCGCTGTTGAGAACCTGGGCCTTGAGGGTGTCGTACGCCGTGCTGGTGGTCGTCTCGGCCGTGTCCACGTGAAGATGGAAACTCAGGGTGGCCGCGCAGCCGGACGGGATGGTCACCGCCTGGGACAGCGTATCGGTGTTGGCCGAGCCGTAGCCGTTCAGCCAGGCCTTGTACGAGCCGGTGCGGGCGGCCTGACCGGTGCTGTTGGTGATCACGCCGCTGGTGGCGGTCCAGGAGGAACTGCCGGACTCGAAGCCGGGGTTGGCGAGCAGCTGGGCGGCGGTGCACGTGCCGCCGTCACCGCCATCGCCGCTGCCGCCGCCCGCGAGCCATTCGGTGGCGTTGAGGGCGAGGGCGGCGTTGGTGGCGCCGGTGTCGTTCCAGCCGTCGTAGAGCGTGTTGCCGGACTGGCCCGTGTCGTCGTCGATCGGGGAGCTGTCGCCCCAGAAGGCGACGCGGCCGCTGCCGAAGGTGCTGGTGGCGAAGAACGCGCCGGTGTTGCCCGAGTAACCCGTGCGGTAGAGCAGGCCCTTGACGGTGGAGTTGTCGGCGGGCTTGAGGGTGGCTGTCGTACCGCTGGCGATCAGGCTCTTGGTGACGGTTCCGAAGGAGCCGTGCAGCACGGGGTTGGTGCTGTCACTGATGGCCGAGGGGTAGTCGGAGCCGATGCTCAGCGTGTCGACGGTGAAGCCGAACGGGTCGGTGCTGTCGACGCTGTTGTTGGTCATCAGGTCGTTGAGGATCTCGACGGCATCCTCACCGTCGTTGTTGCGGTCGGCGCCGGTGTGGTCGGAGATCATGAAAAGGCCGCCGCCGTTCTTCACGAACGTCATGATGGCGGTCTTCTCCGCTGTGGTGAACAGCGTGTTGGGCTCAGGCAGCACCAGGGTGTCGAAGTTCGCCAGGTCGGTCGCCGCGGAGCCACCGTAGGTGAGGCTGCTGCCCGACGGCAGCGTCTTCAGGTTGTAGTCGCCGGTCTTCTGCAGGGCGACGCCCCACGACGAGATGGCACCCGTCCAGTCGGTCTCGGCGGACGGCGAGGAGTCCTGGCCGAGTGGGTCTGGCTGACTGGTGGAGATGATCCAGTCGGCGTTGCCCGCGGTCTCGGCGTGGGCGTTGTCGAAGAGGATGCGGTGCGGGGTCGCCGCGGCGGTCGGCGCGGCGGCGGACACCTGGACGGCCGCACCCGTGACGAGCAGTCCGAACACGGACAGCACCGTAGCGATTCTGTGGCGGGATCTTCTGATTCCGAGCATCCGGCAAACCTCCGTGAGCGTGTGGGGAGAGAGGCGGTGCGGGCGCCAAGTCTGCGCGCGTAGAATGGTAGTTGGCCGTCATTCACACGACAGGTTTTTGAACGGTACATGACAGGAGGCTGCCTGAGAAGGAGCCCGCCGCATCGGCCGACGGACGACCGAGAAGCGGAACGGACTGTCCCCGCCCACAGGGGGAAGACGCCTGACAGCGGGGGTTCTCACAAAAAGGGGCGGAGATGGAGATCTCAGGCATCATCAGCGCCATCGTCATCGGCATCATCATCGGCGTACTGGGCCGGCTCGTCGTGCCGGGACGCCAGCGCATCGGCATCCTGTGGACGATCGGCGTCGGCATCGTGGCGGCGTTCATCGGCTCGGGGATCGCCGCCGCGTTCGACGTGGCCGACACCAAGGGCGTCGACTGGATCGAGTGGCTCATCCAGATCGGTCTCGCGGCGGTGGGCGTCGCGGCGCTCGACCGGGCGAAGGTGCGCCGATGACCAATTCTGCTTAGACAGGCCCTAATTCGCTTGCGGGTCAAGGAACATGGCGGTTAGGTTCCGCGGGCTTCGCCCCCGCGCCCCCGACGCCACGGAGAGACCTTGTCCTTGCACATCACGCCGCTGACCGACACCGAACCCGCGCCGTCGAGCCGGCGCCTGGCCTGGCTGGCTCACGGCTCCGAGGGAGTCCCCCTGGGTTCCGCGTTCCTGCGGTTGTTCACGAAGCAGGGGCAGGAGCATCTCGCCGAACTCGAGGGCGGCGTCCATCCGGCCGAGCGGCGCCAGGGGGTGGGCAGCCGCCTCCTGGACGCTGCCGTCTCGGCGGCCCGGGACGAAGGGCGGCGCTCACTCCTCGCGCAGGCCGAGACCGGCTCCCCCGGCGACCTGTTCCTGGCCGCACGCGGCTTCCGCCGGGTGCTGGACTTGACCTACGCACGACTGGCGTTGGCCGACATCGATCTCGCGCGGATCAACACGCTCGCCGAACGTCCGCATCCCGGATACGAGTTGACGCAGTGGGACGGCACCGTGCCGCCCGAGCTGGCGCGGACCTTCGCCGACTCGCGGCGGGCGATGGACGACATGCCGATGGAAGGGACCGACTACGGGACCGTCGTATGGGACGTGGAGCGTGTCGTGTCGGCTGCCGAAGCCGTCGCGAAACGCGGTGAGTCGCTGCACACGGTCGCCGTGCTGAACCGCGCGGACGGTTCGATCGTCGGCTTCTCCGAGCTTGTCGTACCCGGCGACGGCCGGGGTGACGCCCAGCACTACGGCACCGGTGTCCTGCCCAAGCACCGGGGCCACGGCCTGGGGCTCTGGATGAAGGCGGAGTCGATCCGCACCGCCCGCCGACGTCACCCCGAGCTCGGCGGCCTGCTCACCGACACCGCCGACAGCAACGCGCCCATGCGCCGCATCAACGACGCACTCGGCTATCTGCCGACGCGCAGAGCCGTGGAGTATCAGCTCGACCTGTGACGGGGCCTGAGCCGGACGCCGGGGTGTGGCCTCACACCCCGGCAAGCCGCCCCCTGCGGCCGATCTGCGGTACTACCCGTACACGTACGGGGTCGTCGTGGTCAGCGGTTCGAAGCCCAGGCGGGCGAGGACCGGGCGGCTCTGGCTGGAGGCGTCGACCTGGACATAGCGATAGCCGCGGTCGGCGGCGACGCGGGCGCGATGGGCGACGAGGGCACGGTAGATGCCTCGGCCACGCCAGGACTCCACGGTGCCGCCGCCCCACAGTCCGGCGAACCGGGTGCCGGGCACCATCTCCATGCGGGCCGCGCTGACCGGCTCCTCGCCGGCGAGGGCGACGACCGCGACGACGTTGTCCGCGTCCCCGGTGAGCTGGGCGAGCAGTTGGTGGCGCATCCGGGTGCTGTCCGTGCCGAAGGCCTGTTCGTGGACGTCCGCGACGAGGTCGACGCCCGCGCGGTCGGTGACGGGCAGCAGCCGTACGCCCTCGGGCGGCTGGGCGTCGAGCGCCAGATCGCCCAGTTCGGCGATCATCAGGGTCTCCTCGGGCTGGGCGACGAACCCCGCGTCCCGCAGCCGCTGCCCGAGGTCCTCCGGCTTGTCGTGCCCGTACAGCTTCCACTCGAATTCACGGCCGAGCTTGGCGAAGTACCGCATCTGGTCGACGATCGCCGCGTCCACCCTCGTCTCGTCCAGGTCCGACCAGATCACCCCGTTCCAACCCTGCTCGGTGCCCACCTGGCGCACCACTTTGCCGACGCGCTCGACCAGGGCCCCTGGGCCGTCGGGCCGCGCGCCCTCCCGCATGTCCCGATCGAACAGGGCAAGTACCGCAACGTGATCCATGGGGTCACTCCAGCACCCCCAGCCGCGGAGGGCAACGGCATTGCCTGGCACTGGGCATGGGGCGGTGCCGCCCGAGCGGCACCGCCCCATGGATCACCCGAGGTCACACGCGGTTCAGTTGCGGGTCCACTGCTGGTTGGATCCGCCGTTGCACGACCAGAGGTCGATCAGTGTTCCGTTCGCCGTGCCGTTGCCCAACGCGTCGAGGCACAGGCCCGAGACGTTGTTGGTGAGCGTTCCGTTGGAGTTGAACGTCCACTTCTGGTTGGTGCCGCCGTTGCAGTCCCAGATGACCACCCTGGTGCCGTTGGCGGTGCCGCTGTCGTAGGCGTCGAGGCACTTGTTGCCGTAGACGACCAGCTCGCCGCGCGAGGTGTAGGTGAAAGTCTGGTTCTGGCCGCCGCCGCAGTCCCACAGCTCGGCCTGGGTGTTGTTGCTGATGGTGCTCTTGAAGAAGTCCAGGCACCGCCCGGAGCCGGTGCCGACGATCGCCGTCCCGTTGGTGCCCGGGATGGCGCGGACCGCCACGGCGTCGATGTCCGGCGCGGTGCCGGACGCCCCGAAGGTCAGCGTGTTCGAGCCCTTCCCGAGATGGGCGAGGACGGAGACGGTCCGATACGTGCTCGACGACCCGGTGGGCGGAAGGGCCAGCGTCTGCGCGTACTGACCGTTGACCTGGAGGGTCGCCTTGCGCTCCGCCGAACCGCCGTTGGCGTACGTGATGTCGATCAGCTTCGTGCCCGCGGCGGCGGTCGTGACGCCGGTGAACGTCGGCGTCGTCGCCGAGGTGGTGTCCTCGTACGTCGTCCCGGAGCCCTCGGTGCCGGAGACCGTGAGCAGCACGCCCTCGCCCGCCGGGACGCTGGTCGTGTAACTCGTCGCGTACGAGCCGACGTCGGTGGCCGACCAGACGTTGCGCACGGCGGCGGAGGCGGTGGTCAGCCCCGTGTCCTGCCAGCGGGCGGTGATGTCGGCGGCGGAGGAGGTGCGGTTCAGCAGCAGGACCGCGCGCTTCCCGGTACCGGAGAGGATCTTGCTGTAGACCTGCAGACCGGTGCTGTCCTCTGCGACCTCGACGCCCTGCAGTCCGCGCGGGTCCTGGTCGATCGCGATGACCTCACGGTTGGTGAGGATCGAGGCGGTGGACGAGCTCATGGTGGCCAGGTTGTTGCCGGCCAGCAGCGGAGCGCCGGAGATCGCCCACAGGCCCATATGGGTGCGGTTCTGCGCGGCGCTCAGCCCGTTCATGCCGACGGTCAGCATGTCGGGGTCGTTGTAGTAGCCGGTGTGCTGGGCCTCGGGGTGCAGCGACTTGTCGAAGTTGGCCAGGATGCTGGACATCGTGGGGTTGTTGGGCCAGAAGACGATGTCGGTGCTCGTACGCCACAGGGCACCCGTACCCGCCGCCCAGTTCCAGGGGTTGCCCGTGCCCCACTCGCACAGGGACAGGACAAGCGAACGCCCGGTGACCGCGGTCGCGGCGGCGTTCGCGTCGCGGATCGCCTTGTACGTCGTCTCCTGGTCGAGGCCCTCGGCGTCACCACCGCACCAGTCGATCTTGACGTAGTCGAAACCCCAGTTCTGGAAGGCCTCCAGATCCTGCTGGTTGTGGCCCTCCATCCCGGTGTTGGGCGCGGCCGGCACCGTGTCCGGGGTCGGGTAGTAGTAACCGCAGCCGTTCTTGCCCGCGTCGGTGTAGATCCCGGCCTTGAGACCCTTGCTGTGGATGTAGTCGGCGATGGCCTTCATCCCGCCGGGCCACTGGGCACTGTCGACGGTGATGTTGCCGTTGCTGTCGCGGGTGCCCACCCACCAGCCCTCGTCGATGTTGACGTACTTGTAACCGGCGGCGGCCATGCCGGACGAGACGAGGGCGTCGGCCTGGGCCTTGATGGTGTCGTAGTCGATGACGCTGGCGAAGCTGTTCCAGGACGCCCAGCCCATCGGGGCGGGCGTGACACCGATCTGGTTGGTGCTGACGGCGGCCGGCTCGGCCGCGAGCGGGGTGGCGGAGCGGCCGACTCCGGCGAGTCCGGCGACGGCGAGACACAGGACGGCGCACTGGACGACGACGCGTCTCAGGAGGCCTCCGAGGCGCGCGGTGTGCGAATGGGGGGACATGCGGCTCTCCCTTGAGCGGTTTTGTTCGCAGACTCGAACAAAAGCCAACGAGACTCGCCATATGGGAGCCGTCATTCCGAAGGCACGTCAAGTCCCTTGCGAGCAGCACCCGTTCACGTTCGGCCAACACCGTTCGTGAACGACCCCGATGCCGTGGCGGGGCGGTGGCCACGCGCCCGGGCCCACGCGATACCTTCGCCCTGTCACGGCCCGACCCGGCCGGGAAAGATCTCAAACATCGGAATGCTCATGCACAAGGACGCGATCGTCGAGGCGGCCGCCGGAGTCCATCTGGTTCACGGCAGCAACACCAACTGGGTGATCCTGGCCGAAGGCGACGCCGTCACCCTGATCGACACGGGATATCCCGGCGACCGGCAGGAAGTCCTCGCCTCACTCGACGCGCTCGGCCACTCGCCCGAGGCCCTCGTCGCCGTGCTCATCACCCACGCGCACAGCGACCATCTCGGCTCGGCCGAGTACCTCAACAGCACCTTCGGCGTCCCGGTCCACCTGCACGAGGCGGAACTGCCGCACGCGCGCCGTGAGTTCCTCCAGCAGGTGAGCGTGGGGCAGGTGTTGCGGCAGGCGTGGCGCCCCGGTGTGCTGCCCTGGGCGGTGCACGCCATCCGGTCCGGTGGCACGACGGACGTCCGGATGACCCGGCCCGAGCCGTTCCCCAAGGAGGGCACGCTCGATCTGCCCGGCCGTCCGGTACCGGTGCACACGCCCGGGCACACGGTCGGTCACTGCGTCTACCATCTGCCGGACGCGGGCATCGTGATCTCCGGCGACGCTCTGGTCAGCGGCCACGCCACGTCACGGGTCCGCGGTCCGCAACTGCTGCCCACGATGTTCCACGCCGAACGCGCGGGTGCCATCGCGTCGCTCGCCCGCATCGAGGCCCTGGCCGCGGACGTCCTGCTGCCGGGGCACGGTCCCGTGCACCGCGGTTCGGTGAGCGCGGCCGCGCAGCGCGCGCGGGAACTCGCCGGCTGACGGCACTCGCCCTGCTCGCACGGGGGCTGCTGTACAGGGACGGCCCCGCCGTGCTCCTCGTCTCGGTCGCCTTGTCGGGCGCGGCCTTCGGGGGCGCGCCCGCATCGGTCCAGACCGCGTTGGCCCATGCCTCGGGCGCCGCCCACGCCGACGTGGCCACCTCGCTGCAGACCACCGTGCACAACGCGGGCATCGCGGCCGGTTCCCGCACCGGAGGACTCGCCCTGGAGGGCGTGGGCGCGGCGGCCCTCCCCTGGCCGTCCCTCCCGCTGATCGCGGCCGCGATCACCGTCGTGGCGGTGGGACGCCGGCGGGCCCCTCCCCGCACGGCGCTTCGGCTGATATCTCCCGCCCGGCCGCGAAGTTCGGCACCGGCCGGGTCAGAAACGGCCGAAACCCGGCCGCCGGGGGCCGGGCGGCCGGATGCCCTTGACGCCTTCGATGCGTATCGGCCGCTCCGGAGCATCGTCGACAGCCGTGCCCACGACTCGTGCCCCCGGAAGCGAGGGGGGACGAGGGATCCCAGGCGGACCGACAGCGGCAGACGGCGCGTCCGGGAACGGCGGTGTCAGGGACGGGCACGCATTGAGGGCGCCATCCATCCGGGCCACGCACCGCTTCAGAGCCTCCGCGTTGATGTTGCGCACGGCGTCACCGGCCAGCGCGGTGAGATCGTTCACGATCATGAGGGCCGACGGGCCCAGGATGTACTGGCCCGTCTTGACGAGCCCTTTGACATCGTCGCTGCTGTGCCGCGTCGCCTCCGACACCGCCTTGCGCGTCACGGCTTCGGCATCCGCGTAGTCGAGCGCGGCGTAGGAGGCGATCTCGAAGGTGAGGGCGACCGCCCGTTCACCGCGGGGGATGTCCTCCTCCGCCAGGACGGGCTCGATCACGCCCACGGCCTCCTGGAGCGCGCTGTCCGTCCACTCCTTCGAACGCAGCGACTTGGCGAGTTCCTTGCCCTGCCTCAGCAGCAGTTCCACGTCGACGTTGTCGTCGGGCTCCGCCGCCGGGCCGACCTCCTGGTTCTTGTCCAGGACTTCGATCTTCTTCCCGTCGGTCGCCGGGTAACCGGCCATCACCCTGGTGACGTCGGTGAAGTCCTGCACCACCGCGGACACCTTCTCCCGCAGGATGCGAGAGTCACCGTCCTTGCTCCGCTCCGCTTCCCTGACGGACGCGAGCAGCCTCGCGCTGCTCTCGCCCAGTTCCTTGCGCATGACGGCACCCTCCCTCGAAAGACGACCCCACCCGCGGAACGTACTGCCGTCGCGTTCGTCTCCGCAGGCCTGTGAAGTGGATTCGGGTCGCCTGACGGACCACCGTGCGTCGACTAGCCGAGTTCGAGCGTGGTGACTCCGTAGACGCGCTCTCCGGCGAACGGCCTGACCGGTCCGGTGTACATACGGGCCGTCTCGAAGGAGGGCGCGAGGCCGAACTCCTCGGCCAGGGCGATGCCCGCCGCGTTCGTCTCGGGGATGTCGACGACGACCTCACCCCCGGGAACACCCACGGCCAGCCCCAAGAGGAGGGCGCGGGCATCCTCGGCGGTGTCGGCGAACAACGGTCCGATGCGCGGGCGGTCGAGGGCGGGCCGGATCACGGCGTAGCCGGTGAGCCGTCCGTCGGTGACGCGGACGAAGGCGCGATGGCCCGGTTCGGTGAGCCACCGCTCCAGGAAGCGGGGGCGGTCGGCCGGGTAGCAGGCGCTGTCGTACGCCGCGATGGACGCGAAGTCGGCCGCTTCGGCGGGCTGGACTCCCCCGGGCGTCCGCGTCGCCGGTACGGCTCCGGTGAACCGGAGGGTGCGGTGGGCGAGTTCGAAGCCGGAACGGCGGTAGTTGTCCTGTTGCGCGACCACTCCGTCGAGGCCGACGGTCCGGCCGCCGGCGTGGGCGAGGCCCGCCTTCCACGTGGTGAGGCCGTAGCCGCGGCCGCGCAGATCCGGTCGTACGAGATAGAAGCCCAGGAAGGCGTAGTCCGCACCGTAGTTGACGACCGAGACGGCCGAAACCGGCTCCGTGTCGATCCTGCCGATGAAGAAACCCTCGGGGTCCTGGGCGAAGAAGGTCCGGGCGTCGTCCTGCCCCGGATTCCACCCCTCGTCCGCCGCCCATCCGCCGATCACCGACCAGTCGTCGAGCGAGGCCTGGGTGACGACGAGGGCCTCGGGACCTGGAGAGGTCATCTGAGTGCTCCATTCGCTGGGTGTGGGGTGCGCGGTTCGCTCGGTGTGGGGGTGCGCGGTGATCGGCCGTGCCCGCAGCATTTTTGCCGATCTCCGCCGGGATTTCAGCGGCCGACACTCGACCGGGTGGCGGAGTCGGCAGGGCTGATCCGCGCTCGGCCGGCCATCAACTGGCCCGTGTCACCGCACTGTTGTCCGTATCCGTCCTAGGCTTGCCCTTCATGAGCGTCGATCAAGTGACTCTGCGCCCCGTGGCCGAGGACGACCTGTCGGTCCTGGAGCTGTTTCTGACGGATCCCGAGGCCGCCTCCTTCCAGTGGTTCGGCTGGTGGGACACCGGGCGCTGGCGGCGCCAGTGGGCACAGAACCGCATGCTCGGGGACGACGCGGGCCAGCTGATGGTGGTGCGCGGTGACGAGCGGCTGGGTTTCGTGGCCTGGCGGAAGATCGCGTCCACCCGGACCACGTACTACTGGAACATGGGCATCACCCTGCTGCCGGAGGCACGCGGCAAGGGTGTGGGCACGGAAGCCCAGCGGCAACTGGTCCATTACCTGTTCGCGCACACGCTCGTGATGCGGATCGAGGCGGACACCGAGGTGGAGAACATCGCCGAGCAACGCGCCCTGGAGAAGGCCGGATTCACGCGCGAGGGCGTGCTCCGCAGCGTGGCGTTCCGCAATGGTCGGTGGCGCGACTGCGTGCGCTACAGCATTCTGCGCGACGATGTCTCCCCGACCGCCGACATACATCGTTGACGCAGGCCGGTCAGTCTCGCCGACACGACGACGAGGCCCCACCGGTGACCGACCCGGTGGGGCCTTCCGTCCTCGGTGGACCGTCCGGTCAGCGGACCACGGCGGGCCGGAATCGCCGGTACAGGACGGCCCCGCCCAGGAGCAGCGCCGCGCTCGCGGCGATCGCGGGCACCGTCTGGTCCGTACCCGTGTGAGCGAGGGACGCCGCGGGCGCGGGCGCCGGGGCCTGCTGAGGCGTCCTGGGAGGCGCGGCCGCCACGGGGGCCGCGGG
This sequence comes from Streptomyces sp. NPDC048275, assembly GCF_040652275.1. Classification (NCBI taxonomy): domain Bacteria; kingdom Bacillati; phylum Actinomycetota; class Actinomycetes; order Kitasatosporales; family Streptomycetaceae; genus Streptomyces; species Streptomyces sp. NPDC048275. The sequence continues at coordinate 38,310 of NZ_JBEZLR010000037.1, read as the reverse complement.
CGGCTTCGGGGTGGGCTCGGCCGGGCGGTCGGGGCGGTCACCGGAGGTGTTCGTGGACTCGTTGCCGACGGCCGCGTTGCCGGCGCCGACCACGGTCACGGCGTTGCCGCTGACGTTCACCGGGACGTGGACCGGGAGGTGCAGGCCGTTGCCCGAGAGCGCGCCCGGCGAATCCTTTCCGCTGCTGTTCGCGACGGCACCGCCGTCCGTCCCGCTCCGGCCACCGCTGCGCGGGCTTTCGCTGTCGCTCTCGTTGGCGCAGCTGTTGCCCGCCGCGGCGTTGAGGAGCCCCACCACGTTCACGGTGTTCCCGCACACGTTCACGGGAACGTGCCCCGGAAGCTCGATGGTGTTGCCGGAGATCATCCCGGGCGAACCCGCCGTGCCGCCGTCCACCGTGGAGTCGGCGTGCGCCGGCATCGTCACAGCCAGTGCGCCCGAGGCGGCGGCCACGGCGATCAAACCATTTCGGGCAACCCGTTTCATAGGTTCCCTGCCTTCCAGACATGGTCGCGAGCACTCGCCCGCACCGGGTAAAACGCCGAGAGGGCCATTCGAGTTATGGCTTATCGGGCTTTCACCCCATCGAGCGTCACGCTTATCGAACTACCGGAAGGATCGATGTCGTACTACCGAGAAAACCTCTGTGGGGCACGCAGAGTAAGGCTCGACGGCCCGAACCGCTCACTGAGAGGCGTGCCCCTGGACATCCGATTATCGTGATTCAGGGTGTATTCCCGGCCCGAAGCCGAGCGTCCCGGGAGGCATGCATGCTGTCCGTGCACCAACGCTTCGCGTTCGCCGGAGCCTCCGTCGCGACGTTGGCCCTGCTCGCGGCGGGACTGCCATCGGTGGCGACCGCCGCCGCCGACCCGGACCTGTCCCGCTTCTACCGCCAGGAGATCAAGTGGGCCGCCTGCGAGGGCGAGGGAATGCCCAAGGATCTGCGGTGCGGGAAGGTGACCGTCCCGCTGGACTACGCGAACCCGGGTGGCGGGACGCTCGACATCGCGCTGGCCCGCTACCGCGCGACGGGCAGCTCGCGGGGTTCCGTCCTGATGAACTTCGGCGGCCCCGGCGGCCCGGGTATCTCCACACTCGCCGCCGCCGGCTCGCACAACATGGGTCTCACCAAGGGCTACGACGTGGTGACCTTCGACCCTCGTGGTGTCGGCCGGTCCTCACCCGTCAGCTGCGGCCAGGGCGCCGACGAGGCCTCCGACACGACGGACCCCACCGTCGACGTCGGCGACCCCCAGGCCGTCCTCGAGGCGTTGCGGAAGGAGGCCGCCAAGTGCGCCAAGCACTCCGGCCCCGTCCTGCCCCACATAGGCACGATCAACACCTCGCGGGACATGGACGTCATACGCCACGCCCTCGGCGACAAGAAGCTCAACTATCTCGGCTTCTCGTACGGGGCGCGCCTGGGCGCGGTGTACGCCGCCCAGTTCCCGAAGAAGACGGGCCGGATGGTACTCGACGGCGTGGACACGCTCACCGAGCCGCTGTCCGAGCGGGCCCTGGTGGGCGCCGAGGGGCAACAGGTCGCCCTGGAGAACTTCCTCAACTGGTGCACAGAGGACATGGCCTGCCCGTTCGGGCAGGATCCGCGCCGCGCCAGGCAGCAGGTCGTCCAGCTCGTCGATTCGGTGGAGCAGTACCCGGTGCCGACGGACACCGGCCAGAAGTTCACGGGCCTGGACCTCGTCGCCGCCATCAGCCAGGCGCTGTACACCGAGGAGCTGTGGCCCACCCTCGAACGGGCCCTCGCCTCACTCGTCCAGGACGGCGACGCCCGCGGGCTCATGCAGCTGACGGGCATGGGTGCCCTGACCGACCTACGGCGGACGGAGGCCGTGGGGGACGGTGGGATCGTCGACCCGGCGGACATCCCGATCGACAACCTTCCCGCCGCGCTGATGGCGATCAACTGCGCCGACGACCCGGACCGGCCCACCGCCGCCCAGGTCCTCAAGGAGATCGACGAGCTGAGCGCCGCCTACGAGAAGGCCTCGCCGATCTTCGGCCCATACCGGCTCGCCCAAGTGCTGATGTGCTATGGCCGCCCCAAGGGCACCGACTACATCCGTGACCAGGTGCGCGACCTCAGCGCCCCCAAGATGCTCCTCGTCGGCACCCGCGGCGACCCCGCAACCCCGTACCGCTGGACCGTGGAGACCGCCGAGCGACTCGGCTCGTCGGCGGTCGTGCTCGACAACAAGGGCGAGGGACACACCGGGTACGGGAGCTCCAAGTGCGTACAGCAGAAGGTCGACGACTTCCTGCTGTACGGCTCCCTGCCGGACAGTGGCAGCTCCTGCGGCCCGGAGGACTGAGCGGATTCGCCCGGACGCACGGCGCACGTCACAGAACAGACGTGGGGGCGGTGACACCGACAAGTCGGATACAACCCCATGTACGCCTCGACCGTCACACTGGGTAGGCGCCGCTCTACGCACGCCGATCCGTTCGTGACCGAAACAGGGGGAACCCACCGATGCGCTTCCGATCCGTCCTCGCCCTCTCGACCGCCGCCACCGCGCTGCTCCTCGCCGTGCCCCAGAGCGGTTCGGCCGCGGCGCGGCCCGCCAAGTGCGCGGAGAGGTCCGTCACCGTGCGGGCTCAGCAGTCGCACGACCCCAAGGTGGTGCACATCAGCGTCACCAACGAATCCACCCGGACGTGCACCGTCGACCGCATCCCCACCGTCACCTTCGGTGACCTCGACGGCGCGGCCCTGCCGGTGCCGGCCGGTGACAGCGGGCCGTACCGGATGGGTGCGGGCAGGACGGCGTACGCGGCCGTGCGCACGATCGCCGACCCGGCCGACCCCGAGGCCCGTCGGGTGGGGTCGATCACCGTCTCCGCGGACCCGTCGCGCTTCGGTCGCTCGTTCACCGCGCGCGAGCTGGGTGCCGGTGACGCCGTTCTCGTGTGGGAGCCGGTCACGACCTGGTGGAAGCCCTCGCGGGCCGCCGCCGACAGGGACCTCGGTGGCCGGTAGGCAACGTCAGAACTCCACGGGGTCGCGCACGATCGGGCACGTCATGCAGTGCCCGCCACCCCGCCCCCGCCCCAGTTCGGCGCCGACGATGGTGATGACCTCGACGCCGGCCTTCCGCAGCAGCGTGTTGGTCTGGGTGTTGCGGTCGTAGGTGAACACGACGCCCGGTTCCAGGGCGACCGCGTTGTTGCCGCTGTCCCATTGCTGCCGCTCCGAGGCGTACACGTCGCCGCCGGTCTCGACGACGCGCAGCTCGGACAGCCCGAGGGCTTTGGCGACGACTTCGGTGAAGGGGCGCGCGCCCTCGTCGGTGAGTTCGATGCCGGGGGCCTTGTCGCTCGGCCGGAGGGAGAAGGTGTGGACCGCGTCCATGATGGTCGGATACAGCGTGACCAGGTCGCGGTCGGCAAAGGTGAACACCGTGTCGAGGTGCATCGCGGAACGCAGCTTCGGCATACCGGCGACGATCACGTGCTCGGCCGCGCCGCTCGCGAAGAGCGCGGCCGCGACCTGGGTGATGGCCTGCCGCGAGGTGCGCTCGCTCATGCCCATGAGCACGACGCCGGCTCCGACCGGCATGATGTCGCCGCCCTCGAACGTGGCCTGCCCCCAGTCGAGTTCGGGATCGCCCCACCACACGGTCGAGCCCGCGAAGTCAGGGTGGAAGGTGTAGATCGCCTTCATCAGCAGTGTCTCGTCGTGCCGGGCGGGCCAGTACAGCGGGTTGAGTGTGACGCCGCCGTACAGCCAGCAGGTCGTGTCACGGGTGTAGAGGGTGTTGGGCAGCGGCGGCATCAGATATTCGCGTACGCCCGTCGACTCACGGGCCAGCGCGAGGTAGCCGGGGCGGAAGTCGTCCGGGAGATCGGCCGTGGCCAGACCGCCGATCAGATACTCGGCGAGCCGGGTCGGTTCGAGCGACTCCAGGAAGGCCCGGGTGTCGTCGACGAGCCCGAGTCCGACCTCGTTCGGGGTGATCTTCCGGTCCAGGAGCCAGTCCCTGGCCACGGGCAGCGCCATGGTCCGGGCGAGCAGGTCGTGCAACTCCAGGACGTCGACGCCGCGTTCACGCAGCTTGTTCACGAAGTCGGCGTGGTCGCGCTGGGCGTTCTCCACCCACATCACGTCATCGAAGAGCAGGTCGTCGGAGTTGGTGGGGGTGAGCCGACGGTGTGCAAGGCCGGGCGCACAGACCAGCACCTTGCGCAGCCTGCCGACCTCGGAGTGGACGCCGTACGCCGGGCGGTTCGTGGTGTCGTGACTGGTCACGGTGTGCCTTTCTCCAAAGCTGAGCAGTCAGAGGCTGATCCAGCCCACCGCCAGGGCGACGATTCCCACGGCCGCGCCGACGACCGAGACGGCGAGCACGACGAATTCACGGGGTGAGAACAGCCGTCTGCCCTGCTCCCGACGGGCCATCACGAACAGGACCGTGGCGGGCGCGTAGATGATGAAAGAGACGAGGAGGTACTTGAGTCCGGCCGCGTAGAGGAGGAACGCGGTGTAGACGGTGGCGAGCAGAGCGATGACGAGGTCTCTGCCACGGTCCACTCCGGCGATCTTCACGGCGAACGCCGCCGCCAGCAGGAACGGGATCAAAGTCAGCGCGCTGGTCAGGTCGAGCGCGAAGTTGAAGGCGTCGTCGGAGAACAGCGTGACGACCAGCACGACCTGGGTCAGCAGCGTGGTCATCAGCAGCGCGGCCACAGGCACATCGGCGGGGGTGGAGCGGCCCAGGAACCGAGGCATGTCCTCGTCCTTGGCGGCGACGAAGAGCACCTCGGCGGCCATCAAAGTCCAGGCGAGATAGGCGCCGAGCACCGAGACGATCAGGCCGACGCTGACGAAGACCTGGCCCCAGTTGCCGACCGCGTACTCCAGGACTCCGGCCATCGAGGGCTGCCGCAGCTCGGCGATCTCGCCCATCGGCATGATCCCGTACGAGACGATGGTGACCGAGGCGAAGACGGCGAAGACGCTCAGGAAGCCGAGGACGGTCGCACGGCCGACATCCTCGCGGCGCTTGGCGTGCCGCGAGTACACGCTCGCGCCCTCCACCCCGAGGAACACGAAGACCGTGGCCAGCATGGTGCCCTTGACCTGCTGGAAGAGCGAACCGGCGTAGTCGGCGCCGCCGAAGTTCTCGGCGAAGACCCGGGGATCCAGATAGAAGAGCGCCAGGACGACGAAGACGAGGATCGGCACGACCTTGGCCACGGTGACGATGCGGTTGATGGCCGCGGCCTGCCTCACCCCGCGGCGGATGACGAAGAAGAACGCCCACAGGCCGACCGAGGAGAGCACCAGCGCGAGCACGGTGTCGCCCTCGCCCAGCGCCGGTGCGACAGCTCCGACGGTCGACATGATGAGCACCCAGTACGTCACGTTGCCGACGCAGGCGCTGGCCCAGTAGCCGAACGCCGCGAAGAAGCCCAGGTACTCGCCGAAGCCCGCCTTGGCGTACGCGTACACGCCCGCGTCGAGGTCGGGCCGGCGGATCGCCAGCCGCTGGAAGACGAAGGCGAGCATCAGCATGCCGGTGCCGGCCACGGCCCAGGCGATCAGCGCCCCTGCCACGCCCGTCTCCTGGGCGAAGCGGCTCGGCAGAGAGAAGACACCTGCCCCGACCATGGACCCGACGACCATCGTCGTGAGCGTCAGCAGGGTCAGTTTGGCGGCGGGTACCCGGGGGCCGGTGTCCGTCTGCGGCAGAGGCTTCTCGGACTGCGTCATGGGCGTCCTACGGCGGGGTCGGGAGCATGCCTGGCGACCCGAGCGACACTAGCAATCAATTGCCCCAAATGCCCGATATGCAAATCAGTCCTATGGTGCAGTTATGGAGCACGCTCTCAGTCCCGCAACCCTTTCCGAGCTGCGTCGGCCGCGGCCCTATCCCGCAGTTTCCGTGCTGACGCCGACGCACCGCCGCGAGCCCGACAACGCCCAGGATCCGGTCCGGCTGCGCAATGTCGTGGCCGAGGCCAAGAAGCAGATCGAATCCGATCCTGCGGTCACCCGCGAGCGGCGCACCGACCTCGTCCGGCAGCTCGATCTGGCCCTGGCGGAGGTCGATCTGACGCACGCCGAGGACGGCCTGGTCATCTTCGCCGCTCCCGGTGAGCACCAGGTGTGGTCGCTGGCCCGCGCCGTGCCCGAACGCGTGGTGCTGTCGGACACCTTCCTGACCCGCAATCTCGTCGCCGCGCAGGTCTCGGAGCGGCCCTTCTGGGTGCTCTCGCTGTCGGCCGACCGGGTGACGCTGTGGAACGGCGGCGGCGGCCATGTCATCGAGGACCACTCGGGCGGCTTTCCGCTGACCCGAGGCGTCGAGAACTTCGACGCCGAGCGCCAGGAGCGCATCGGCGACCTGCCGAGCACCTTCCGCGACGAGGGCACCCGCCGCTTCCTGCGCGACGCCGACACCGTCATGAGCGCCGTCCTGCGCGAGAGCCCTCGGCCGCTGTACATCACCGGTGAGACCGCCGCGCTCTCCTGCCTCGACGAGATCGGCACGGTCTCCAAGGACGCGACGCACATCCCGCACGGCGGCCTCGCGAACAGCACTCCCGACGCCGTATGGCAGGCGGTACGTCCCCTGGTCACCGCCGAGGAGAGGAAGAACACCGACGCGGTCGCCCGCGAGCTCGAAACGGCCCGTGGACGCAAGTCGTTCGCCGCCGGGGTCGACGAAGTGTGGCAGAACGCCTCCCAGGGCCGGATCCGGCTGCTGGCGGTGGAGGAGAACTACCGCGAGACGGTACGCGACGACGGCGGCGACCATCTCGTCCCGGCCGAGAGCGGTGACCTGGACGCCCGAGAGGACATCGTCGACGAGATCGTCGAACAGTGTCTGGAGACCGGTGCCGAGGTCCGCTTCGTCCCCGACGGGAGTCTCGGCGACGCGAAAGGCATCGCCGGGGTGCTGCGCTACTGATCTCGCCGGCCCTCCCCCGGCTCTCTCCGCCCGACCAACACCTGGGTAGCTTTCGGCCGAGAGCTTTCGGTCGAGAGGTGGGCGCATGAGTGAACTGTTGGGTGTGGCGGTCCTGGGCGCGGGTCACATGGGGGCCGACCACATACGGCGGATCGATCGGGCGGTGGGCGGTGCTCGGGTCGCGGCGGTGGCCGATCCCGACACCGGCCGCGCCAAGGAGGCCGTGGCCGGGATCGACGGCGTCACGGTGCACCCGGAGGTGACGGCCGCGCTCGACGCACCCGGCGTGCGGGCCGTGTTGATCGCCTCCCCCGGGCCCGCGCACGAGGAGGCGCTGCTCGCGGCCTTCGAGCGCGGTCTGCCGGTCCTGTGCGAGAAGCCGATGGTTCCGGAATCCGCCGGGGCACTGCGGGTGGTGGAGGCCGAGGCGCGGCTCGGGCGGCGGCTGGTGCAGGTCGGTTTCATGCGCCGTTACGACGCCGAGTACCAGCGGCTCAAGTCCCTGCTGGACAGCGGCCGGTTGGGCCGTCCGCTGATGCTCCACTGCACGCACCGCAACGTCTCCTCCCCGCCCGATTTCACCACGGCGATGCTGGTCAACAGCTCCGTCTCGCACGAGATCGACGCGGCGCGCTGGCTGCTGGGCCAGGAGCTCACGTCGGTCACCGTGCTGCGCCCGCGATCGTCCTCGCACGCGCCGCAGGGCCTCCTAGATCCCCAATTCGTGCTGTTCGAGACCGCGGACGGCGCCCTGGTCGACGTGGAGGTCTTCGTCAACTCCGGCTTCGGCTACCAGGTGCGGTGCGAGGCGGTCTGCGAGTCGGGGAGCGCCCGGATCGGGGACGAGCACACGATGGTCGTGACGGCGGCGGGCAGTGCGTCCGAGGCGGTGGCGCAGGACTACCTCGTACGATTCGCCGACGCTTACGACCGCGAGGTGCAGGCGTGGGTGGACGCCACCCGGGAGGGCCGGGTCACCGGGCCCAGCGCCTGGGACGGGTACACGGCGTCGGCCGTCGCCGAGGCGGGGGTCCGGGCACAGCGGACGGGCGGCCGGGTAGCCGTCGAACTCGCCCCGTGCCCGGAGTTGTACCGGGACATCAGCCGCTGACGCTCGACGCGTACGCGAACCGCACCGTGTCCTTCGCCACCCTTCACTAGGCCTTATCGCGTTCGTGATAGGCTCTAACTGAGCTTGCCCAGCGGACGAAGAGGCGATGACATGACCCCGAAGAGCCGAACGGGACCGGGCCCGCGCGATCGGTTCCGCGCGCAGGTACGGCAGGAGGTCAAGGCCGCCGCCCTCCGGCAGCTGGCCGAGGGCGGCCCTGAGGCCCTGTCCCTCAACGCCATCGCCAAGCAGCTGGGCATGACCGGCCCCGCGCTCTACCGCTACTTCGCCAACCGGGACAGCCTGCTGACCGAGCTGGTCATCGACGCCTACGGGGACCTCGCGTCCGCCCTCGCCCGCGCGGCCGGCGACACCACGGGGCACGCGGCGGCACGCCTGGCCGCGGTCGTGCGGGCCTACCGCGACTGGGCACGGACCGAGCCGCACCGCTACCGACTGCTGTTCCGGGCACCGCTGCCGGGCTACGACGCACAGTCCACGAGCCTGGTCGACGCCTCCCAGCCGGCCATGAACGTCGCACTGAACGTGGCAAGCGCCCTCGCGGCGTCGGACACGGCGCTCCCGGAGGGCTCCCGGAGCCAGTTCGGGGAGTGGATGAAGCGCCACGCCATCGAAGACGTCTCGGCGGCGGTCGCGGCACGGACGACCATGCTGTGGGCCCATCTGCACGGTCTGGTAAGCCTGGAGATCGAGGGCAACTTCACCTCCATGGGCATCGATCCCACCCTCTTCTACGAAGAGGAGGTACGAGATTTTGTCCAGTGGTTCTGACACCGGGCGGGCGATCCACAGGGGCCCCGCACAGATGACCCTCGAACACACGAGTTAACGCGGGGTGCGGCTGGCCGCACAGCCCGACAAGTCACGTACGTTTTCTACGACTTGACCACTCCACCCGTGTACCGAATCGATCCCGGTCGGCTCGGCCGAGTGGACTCGGGCATATGCCAGAAGCACCACCGGATCGTGTGTTGCCAAATCCCTTACAGGGCGTCGCAGGCTGTGCAACAGTCGTAACGGTCCTTCCGCCAGCCTTGGTCGTACCGTCCCCGCATCGGAGTACGTCATGCCGTCCCATCTCTCTGCGGATCGCCCAGCCGCCCAGCCGCCCCCGCGCGGCACGGTCGACGCGCTCATTACGCAGACGCGGCAGCTCCGCGGCGAGGTGGACGCCGTACGACGCGACGCGCCCCTCGATGGCACGGATCCCCAGGGGCGCTGGCAGCGCGCTCTGTGCGACCTCGCGATGCATCAACTCGACGACCTCGGCGAGCACTTGGGCCAGCTGCGGGACGGACCGCCGGCCGTGCCCGACCAACCCGTCGACGTGCCCGCCGCCCGAGCCGTGCCGGTAGCGCCCCGGCGCGCTTCACTGCTCAGCCGGGTCGGCAGCGCCGAGTGGAACCTGCTGACGGACGAGGCCAGTTGGTCCGGTGAGCTGTACCAGATCCTGGGCCGCGACCCCACCGCTCCCCCCCTCACCCTCGACGAACTGCCCTCACTGGTGCTCGACGAGGACCGGCCGACGCTGACGGCGATGGTCACGGACTGCCTCATCGACGCGAAGCCCATCGACGGAGAGTTCCGCATCGTGCGCCCCGACGGCGGTGTGCGGACCGTGCACATGATGGGCGAGCCGGTGCTCGACGCCGACGGCAGCACCGCGTCGATGTGGGCCGTGCTGCGCGATGTCAGCGAACTGCGGCGCAGCCAGCGGACGGTGAGCGAAAGCCATGACTCGCTGCAACATCACCGCCATCGCGCGCAGACCGAGCGCCGACTCGCGGTCGAGTTGCAGGAGGCCGTGCTCCCACCCTGGCGCGGATCCCTGCGATTCCCGCAGCGGGATCCCGACACTCTGGACCTCGCCGCCCACTATCTGCCCTCGTCGACCAGCTCACTGATCGGCGGTGACTGGTACGACGCGATGGAACTGCCCAACGGGGAGACCCTGTTGAGCGTCGGCGACCTCACCGGACACGGCGTCACCGTGGCCTCGGGCATGGCGATGCTGCTCGGCGCCCTGCGCGGCATGGCCGTCGCGGGCACCCAGCCGGGCCAACTCATGTCCTGGCTGAACCAGTTGCTCGACGCCGCCGTACAACCGGCCCTGGGCAGCGCCGTCTGCTGCCGTTACCGGCCGGAGACCCGCACCCTCACCTGGGCGCAGGCAGGACACCCCGCCCCGCTGCTGTTCCGCAACGGGACGGGGCGCGTGCTGGCGGCGCCGGACGGCGTGCTGCTCGGAGCAACCTCGGGTGCCACCTACGGGCAGGCCGAAGAAACCCTCGAAGACGGCGACCTGTTGCTCCTGCACACGGACGGACTGGTCCCGCGGCGATGGGGGTTCCCCCGCTCGAGCAAAGCCGAGAGTGGGGAGCAAGCCGAGAGTGAGGGAGGAGCGGCGGCCGTCCAGAGGCTGCTCGACCTGGCCCCGCGCTTCCGCGGAGCCCGCACGGCCCAGGACTGCGTACGGACAGTTGTTGAGGAATTCGGCGACACCGAGCGCGAGGACGACGCCTGCGTGCTCATCGCCAGGGTCGAGACCTGACCCCTGGAGTCGCTGTCACATGCCCCCCGCAGGTGCAGTCACGGGTGGCCCCTGAAGATTGCTGTCACGGGACGCTCACGCCCGCGCGCTGCTCCCACCCCTAGGCCTCAACGAGCCCTTGGGGAGAGCAAGTTCGATCTCCTCACGCAATTCGTGGATCTTCGGATAGCCGGAGTACTGAGCGGTGAGCCGGTACATCTCGCGCAGCCGGTCCCAGGTGCGGTGGGAGGAGTTCGCTCCCATCGACACCAGGGCCAGTCGCGCATAGCGGTCCGCCTGCTCGGGGTCGTCCGCGATGAAGCACGCCGAGGCCAGGGACAGCCAGTCGAAGATCTGCGACCGCTGCCGCCCGTTCGCCCGCAGCTCCAGCGCCTCCTTGGCGTGGCGTTGCGCCGTGGTCGCCGCGGCCGGTTCGTGCTCCGCGAGCGTTCGGTAGGCCAGGGCCTGCATGCCGTGCATGTCCGCCTCGTCGAACATCTGCATCCAGCTCGGCGGTGGCACATCACCCTTGTCGGAGACGAAGAGATCCTCCGCCTCGCCCAGGGTGCGCCGCATGGCCTGGCCCTTGCCCATCGACGCCTGTGCCCAGGCCTCGATCGTGTAGAGCATGGCGCGGGTGCGCGGCAGTGTCTCGGAACCCGAGCCCGACTTGGCGAGCTTCATCAGGTCCAGGGCGTCGTCGGGCCGGCCCAGGTGCACCATCTGACGGGCGGCGCGGGAGAGCGCCTCCCCGGCGCGGGGTCGGTCACCGCCTTCTCGGGCCGCGTGGGCGGCGATCACGAAGTACTTCTGAGCCGTGGGCTCCAGGCCGATGTCGTGCGACATCCAGCCCGCCAGAACGGCGAGATTGGCGGCGACGCCCCACAGGCGCCGCTGCAGATGGTCGGGGTGTCGGTAGGAGAGCATTCCTCCCACTTCGTTGAGCTGGCCCACCACGGCCTTGCGTTGCAGCCCGCCGCCGCGGGCCGCGTCCCAGGCCCGGAACACCTCGACCGAGCGCTCCAGTTCCTCGATCTCCTGCGACCCGATGGGGGCGGCCTCATAGCGGTCGAACCCAGCGGGGTCGGCGTGCAGGGGATGGTCGAGATCAGGGGCGTCGGCCGCGAAGACCGGATCGGTGTGCAGCCAATCGTGCATGGCACTGCTGAGTGCGGATCCCGCGGCGAGCGCGGCGCCCGCGCCCACCAAGCCGCGTCGGTTGAGCATGAGGTCCATTCCCGTGAATTCGGTGAGGACCGCAGCGGTTCGCTCGGGCGCCCACGGCACTCCGTCGGGATGCTCCACACTCCCGCCGCCCGGCCGTTTACCCACACGCCCGTGCCGCACCAGACCGAGGTCCTCGATGGTCACGACACGGCCGAGACGCTCGGTGAACAGCGCTGCCAGCACTCGCGGAACCGGATCGCGCGGGATCTCTCCCATGTCGATCCAACGCCGCACCCGTGAGGTGTCGGTCGCCAGCTGGGGGTGACCCATGGCCGCCGCCTGCTTGTTGACCAGCCTCGCGAGTTCGCCCTTGGACCAGCCGGCCAGGCCGAACAGGTCCGACAGACGAGTGTTGGGTTGTCCGTTCACGTCAAGCCCCCAGGTTCTCGGCTGAGTTGACAGTAACCCTCTGTCAGTTGCTGAGCGACTATTCGCCACGGTTCGCCAGGGTGCGCCAGATGGTGTGCCATGGAGCGTCGGGTGTCAGGTAGGAACGCGCCACCCCGACCCGGTTGCCACAGGAACACTCCCCAGGGTGCACCAAGGGGACCGGGCCGGGTAGCGCGGCAACTTGCAGGCACACGAAGGGATCTGTATCGCCCATGTACACAGCATCGTCCTCCGTGTCCGCTCCGCCCCGGTCGCTGCACCCCCGCCCGGCGGCGGGCAGCGGCCCTTACCTCGACCCCGCGCGGCCCGCGGCCCCCGTGCTCGGCGCCGGCAGGGCGCGGCGCGTTCCGGGGCTCGGCACTCAACCGCTCAGCGGGAGACTCGACTTGTCCGGCCCCCAGGGCGCGCAGCTGCGCACGGCGTTGGCGTCGGTGCACCGGATCTGTCCGGAGTTCGCTCCGGTCCAGGTGCTGCGCCGCAGCGGGCGCTCCGTGCTCCTTGTCGGCACGACAGGGCGCAGCACGGCCGTCGCCAAGTGTTTACTGGACCAATCCCCCATCTGGGCCGAGCGGATCCGGCATGAAATAGCTGCATATCGCTCGTTCGTGCGGCATCGGCCGCCGGTCCGGGTGCCCCGACTGATCGCGGCGGACCCGGACAACTGCACCCTCGTGATCGAGCGCATGCCAGGACGGGTGGCCGCGCTGCAGCGGCATCCGGCCGAGGCCCCGCCCCGCGCGGACATCCGGGCGGCACTGGGTGCGATCTGTCGGCTGAACGCGTGGCGGCCGCCGGCGGGGACGTTCGACGCCCCGCTGGACTACGCGGAGCGGATCTCCCGTTTCCATGAGCTGGGTCTGCTCACGGACCGGGACATGGGCGATCTGCAGAAGCTGGTCCACGGCATCGCGCACTCCGCGGGCCGTCAGGGCATGGGTCAGTTCTGTCACGGGGACGCGCTGCTGTCGAACATCCTCCTCTCACCGGCCGGTCCAGTGCTGGTGGACTGGGAGCACGCGGGCTGGTATCTACCGGGGTACGACCTGGCGACGCTGTGGGCAGTCCTCGGTGACGCTCCCGTGGCGCGCCGTCAGATCAGCCAGCTCGCACAGTCGGCGGGGCTTGCGGCGCGCGACGCCTTCCTGGTGAACCTGATGCTCGTACTGACCCGTGAGATCCGTTCGTACGAGATGGCCGTGCAGCGTTCGATGCACGACGCGACCCCGGCCGCACCGGGACCGGCCCACCCGGGTGCCGCGCCGTCCGGCGAGGAACAGCGGTTGCTGCTGCGGCGGCTGCACGACGACTGCCAGATGGCCCGCAGGGCCGTTCGAGCGGCGGTCGGCACTCGCTGACGGGGGAAGACGGTCCGTGGTGCGCCCGGGACAGCGGTGCACCACGGACCTTCGTCATGCCCCGCCGACCCGGTCCACGTCCACGTCCATGTTCACCTCCATGCCCACCAGAAACGATCTTCACTCGATCGAGCCCACTGGTCCACTCCACTGACGCCTTGCAGGCCGCGCCACCGCCGCCACGAAAACCCTTCGTCCCTTCACTGACATGGGAAATCACCTGCCTCTGGGCATGATTGACGGATCGTCGGAGAGCCGATACCACTGACCCACGTCCGGCTCCCGCACGCCCCACCGCGCTCGATCGTCCCAGGAGGCTGCATTGCGAGGATCCTTCACCGACCCCCGGGCCACCGCCGGGCACAGACGCGCACGCAAGGCAGCGGGCGCCGTCGCCTCGGCGGCACTGTTGCTGCCACTGCTCGGCGCGGCACCGTCGGGCAGCGGCGCGCAGGCCTCCTCCGCCCAGTTGCAGCGGGCCTTCACCGGCGCGGCCGCCGAGTACCACGTCCCGCTGAGCGTCCTCCTCGGCGTCTCCTATCTGCAGTCCCGCTGGGACGCGCACGCCGGCGCGCCGAGCGTCAGCGGCGGCTACGGCCCCATGCACCTCACCGACGCGCGCACCGCGATCGCCGAGGCACCGCACCACAGCGAGGGCCTGGAGGACGCCCGCGGCGACAGTTCGCGTCCGGCCCTGCTCCCCGACACGAAGGTGCCGGAGACTTCCCAACTCCCCGCCCGGCTCAAGACGTTGCCGAAGGCGGCCGTGCTCACCGGCCTTCCGGCCGAGCGGCTGCGTACGGACGCGGCCGCGAACATCGCGGGCGGCGCCGCGCTCCTCGCCGCCGCGCAGCAGGACCTCGGCGAGCCGCTGAGCGACGACGCGGCCGACTGGTACGGGGCGGTGGCGCAGTTCTCGGGCGCGGACGACAGCGCGACCGCGGCGACGTACGCCGATGACGTCTACGAGGTGATCCGCGACGGCGCCGAGCGCACCACGGACGCCGGTCAGCAGGTCGCGCTCACCGCCCAGCCCGGGATCGGCCCGGACAGGGCACAGCTGGGGCGGGCGAGGCTGCGTACGGTCTCCGCCAAGGGCACGGAGTGCCCGACCACCGTGGCCTGCGAGTGGATCCCCGCGCCGTACGAGGAGTTCGGCGACGGCGACTACGGAAACCACGACCTCGGCGACCGGCCCGCCACGCAGAGCATCAAGTACATCGTCATCCATGACACGGAGGGCAAATGGGACGGTGTTCTGAACATGGTCCAGGACCCGACCTATGTGTCGTGGAACTACACCCTGCGCTCGACCGACGGTCACATCGCCCAGCATGTGAAGGCGAAGGACGTGGCCTGGCACGCGGGCAACTGGTACGTCAACGCCAAGTCGATCGGGCTGGAGCACGAGGGTTTCCTCGCCTCGCCGGACGCCTGGTACACGGAGGCGATGTACCGGGCTTCGGCTCGACTGGTGAAGTACCTGTCCAAGAAGTACGGCGTTCCGCTGGACCGGCAGCACATCCTCGGGCACGACACCGTGCCCGGCCCGACGACGTCGACCATCCCCGGCATGCACACGGACCCGGGCCCGTACTGGGACTGGCAGCACTACTTCACCCTGCTGGACCAGCCCTTCAAGCCCACAGGGAAGGCGGCCGACGGACTGGTCACCGTGCTGCCGAACTTCACGGACAACCGGCCTGAGTACACCGGCTGCGTCACCGACGGCGAGCCTTGTGCGGTCCACGGTTCCAGCGCGGTGCGCCTCCACAGCCTGCCGAAGGCGAGTTCGCCCCTGATCAAGGACATCGGGCTACGGCCGGAGGGGGACGACTCGACGATCGATGTGAACGACATCGGTTCGCGGGTCTCCACCGGCCAGCAGTACGCGGTCGCCGGAAGTGACGGCGACTGGACGGCGATCTGGTACCTGGGTCAGAAGGCGTGGTTCAAGAACCCGAAGAAGCAGCCGACCGCGGTGAGCGCGTCCGGGCTGGTCGTCACGCCCAGGGCCGGTCTCACGAAGATCCCCGTGTACGGGCGTGCCTACCCGGAGAAGGAGGCGTACCCGACGGGCGTACCGGTCCAGTCGGTCTCGCCCCTGCCGTACAAGCTGCTCGCAGGCCAGAAGTACGCTGCCGGTGACAAGGTGCCGGGCGAGTACTACTACGCGCCGACCTTCGACACGGCCCCGCACAAGGTCGTGATCGGCACGGACATGTACTACGAGATCCAGTTCGGCCACCGGGTGGCGTTCGTGCGGGCGGCGGACGTGACGGCGAAGCGCTCGGGCGCATAGCTCGCCGAGGCCGGGTCCGCGGAAAGCGGACCCGGCCCCGCCGCGACGTTCGGCGGGCGGAACCGGTGGATCCCTTGTCACCAGTGGTGTGCGGCGGAATGCCTCGTCAGGGCTGCGGTGTTGATCGGATGACGACCGCCACACCTATATAGCACTGGCGTTCGACAGAAAACGTCTGAACGATGGAGGAGCCCCGTGCCACTGCCTTCGACACCCTTGCGGAAGCTGGGCTTCCTGACCATCGGGCTGTTCGACGAGTCCGATCCGCGCCGGGGTCACGAGTCGACGCTCGAGATCATCGAACTGGGTGAGCGGCTGGGCTTCGACAGTGCGTGGGTGCGGCACCGGCATCTGCAGTACGGCATTTCCTCCCCCGTCGCCGTCCTGGCCGCGGCCTCGGCGCACCAGCCGCATCGAACTGGGTACGGCGGTCATTCCGGTGGGGTGGGAGAACCCGCTCCGGCTGGCCGAGGACCTGGCGACGGTCGACATCCTGTCCGGGGGCCGTCTCAATCCGGGGGTCAGTGTCGGCCCGCCGATGCACTACGACCAGGTCAAGCACGCGCTCTACCCCGACACCGCCGACATCGAGGACTTCGGCTACGCCCGGGTGGAGCGACTGTTGGACTTCGTGCGCGGCAAACCGGCCACCGACTTCAGCGGCGTCGAGGGCTTCGAGGTGTTCGCCGACCGGGTCCAGCCGCACGCCGCCGGTCTGGGCCGCCGTATGTGGTACGGCGGCGGCAGTCTGCGGTCGGCGCGGTGGGCGGGCGAGCACGGAATGAACCTGCTGACCAGCAGCGTCGTCAAGGCGGAGGAGTCGGAGGACTTCGCCGAGGTCCAGCTGTCGCACATCCGGACCTTCCGCGCCCACCACCCCGACGGCGACCGCGCCCGCGTCTCCCAGGGACTCGTCGTCATCCCCACCGACAGCGCCTCGCCGAAGCAGCGCGAGAAGTACGAGGAGTACGCCCGCAAGCGCACGCCCCGTACCGCCGCTCCGCAGGGTCCGGCGCGCATGATGTTCGCGCCCGATCTCGTCGGTACCTCGGAGCAGATCGCCGAACGGCTCTACGCCCATGCCGCGTTCCGGGAGGTCGACGAGGTCGCGTTCGCGCTGCCGTTCACCTTCGACCACGACGACTACGTGCAGATCCTCACCGACATCGCCACCAAGCTCGGACCGGCGCTCGGCCGGCGGCCCGCGGCCTGAGCCCGGCGGTGACTCAGCCCTGCTGGAAGAGCTCCGGGGGCAGCGGCTTGAGCAGGGCGTACAGGTCGTCGGTGATGGGGCGGTCCCAGGCGGCGATGGTCACCAGCACCTTGTCGCTGCGGTCGAACTGCACGCACGAGATGCGGGTCTCGGAGAGCTTCAGGCGGCGCACGATCAAAAGGTTGTCACCCTGCATCACCGGCATGTCCTCGATCCCGGTGACGGTGACCTCCTCCTCGTTCTCCAGCGCGAGCAGCAGCTGGGCCACCTCGAAGGGGACCTCTCCCTCGGCGACCTCACGGGCCGGCGAGCCCTCCGGCAGATTGCCGATGATCATCGCGGGGCCACGGCCGCCGAACAGGTCGTACCGCAGGAAGACACCTTGGCAGCTGCCGTCGGGAGCGGGCAGCAGACCCGCGCCGAGATTGCCCGGCCAGTCGCCCGGATCCATGGCCAGAACGTCGAAGTCGGGACCGGCGGGCGTGGCGCTGCGGCGACGGAGGAAGGACATGCCGCAATGGTACGTGCCCGGCCGCGAACCGAGCCCTGGGGGCGCCACCCCTTGCGAGGGGCTACGGAGACGGCTGTTCGCCCAGCGCCGCCGCCAGCCCCGTACGGTCCGTGCCCACCTTCCGGTAGACCGCTGACAGCAGACGGACGACGGTCTGCTCGTCGATGTGCAGTTCCGCGGCGACCTGGCCGGTGCCGCGGCCCCGGGCGGTGAGTGCGGCGGCCGTGCGTTCGCGGGCGGTGAGGGTGTCGGTCTCCGTGCTGTGCAGGCGGCGTGGGCGCAGGCCGGCGGCTGCCAGCTCGTCACGGGCCGCTTCGACGAGCCCGTCTGCCCCGCACAGCACGGCCGCGTCCAGCCCCCGGTAGAGCTGCTCGGCCGCTTCCTTGGCGCGGCCCGAGCGGCGCAGTTCGGTGCCCAGGGCGACCAGGGCGCAGGCCAGTTCGTAGGCGGCGGGGGAGCGCTCCAGGTGGCCGACGGACTCTTCGAGCAGCTTGACGCGGGTGGCGCCCGAGGAGACCTCGGCGGCGGCCCGTAGCGCCTGTCCGACGGCTGAGGGGGCACCGAACTGGCGGGCGCGGTTCACCGCTTCGAGTGCCGTGGCGACCGCGCGTTCCGGTGCGTCGTGGCTCTCGGCACGGGCAAGGTGCAGCTGCCAGGGGCACCAGGACGGGTTGCGCATGCCGCGCGGGTCGAGGCGGCGCCCGGCCGCCGCCAGCTCGGTGGCGGCGTCCTTGGTGAGGCCGCGGGCGAGCAGCAGTTCGCCGTGCACGGTCTGGGCGTCGGGGAAGGTCACGGCGGCCGGGAACGGCGCCCCGAACCCGTAGTCCTCGGCGATCTGCGCGGCCTCGGTGATCCGGCCGCGGGCGAGCAGGATCTGGATGAGGGTGCCGACGGCGTACCAGTGGACGGGGGTGCCTGGCCCGACCCGCTCGGCGAGCCGGAGGCCCGCGCGGACGAAGTCCTCGGCCTCGGCGAGCCGGCCGCGGCGGTAGCGGACGTACCCGAGGATGGTGTACCCGAAGGAGAGGTGGGCGCCGTGCCAGCCCTGGGCCTCGAAGTCGGCGATTCCGGCCGCGAAGAGTTCCTCGGTACGCCCCGGGCGGTCGGCGTACATGAAGGTGAGGGCGACCAGGACGGGCACCTCGAAGCCGCGGTCGGCCTCGGCCCAGCCGAGGCCGCCGGCGAGGGCGCGTTCGGCGTGGTGGAGGGCGATGTGGGCGGGTTCCCCGCGCAGGGTCGCGTCCCAGGCGCGCAGGCCGATGACGTAGCGCTCGGTGAGGTCGCGGCCGGTGAGCCGGTCGGCGAGGCGGGTCAGGCGGCGGGACCGGGCGGGCGAGTCGGGCTCGTCGGCGCGGAAGGCGTCCCACATGAACTGTTCGGACTGCATGCGCAGCCGCACCCGGGCGTCGCCGGTCACGCGGATCTCGCGGGCGAGTGTCTCCGAGGCCTCGGCGAGCCGGTCGCTGTGGGCAAGGACCTGGGAGAGGCGGTAGACGATGTGGTGGCGCAGCTCGGGGGCGGCGATGGGTTCGTCGAGGGCGGCGCGGAGGTGGTTGACGGTGGTCGCCGGTTCGGTGAGCAGGGAGGCACAGCCCAGCTCGTAAAGGACCGCGGCCCGTTGTTCGAAGGGCGGCGGTTCACGCAGGGCGCGGGCGAGGTAGCTGCGGGCGGCGTCGGGGGCACCGGCCCGCTGGGTCTCGCGGGCGGCGGCGCGCAGTTGCTGGACGACCCAGGTGTCGCTGTCGGGGTGGGTCTCCATGAGGTGGCGGGCGGCGGCGGAGGGGCCGAGCCCTTCGTCGATGACGCACCAGGCTGCCTGGCCGTGCAGTGCCACCCGGACTCCGCCGGGGATGGCGCGGTAGACGGCGGTGGCGATGAGCGGGTGGACGAATTCCAGGGTGTCGGCGCCGGTGAGGATACGGGCGCCACGCAAGGCGTCGGCCGCGTCGGCGGCCTCCTCGGACCCGAGGCCCGCGACGGCGGCGGCCAGGGTCGGCTGGATCTCCGTGCCGAGCACGGCGCACGCCCAGGCGAAGCGGACGGTCGAGGTGCCGAGGCGTTCGAGGCGGGCGATCAGGCCACTGCCCTTGACGGCGGCGGCCAGGTCACGCAGCAGGTGCGCTCCGGCTTCGGTCGGGATCAGTCCGCGGTCGCGCACCTTCGCGGTCAGCTCGACCGCCTCGAACGGGTTGCCCGCGGTGACCGCCCAGCACTCGCGACAGAACGCGTCGTCGGCCTGGGTGCCGAGATCCTCGCGCACGAGTCGGGCGACGGCGACGGCGCTGAGCGGTTCGAGGTCGAGGGGACGCTGCCCCGCGCGTCCGGGCAGTCCCCTGAACGACTCGGCGTGGTCGGGGAGTTCATCGGGCCGGTAGGCGACGACGAGCAGCAGCGGCAGTTCCTCGGCGCGCGGCGCGAACGCGGCGAGCCAGCTCAGCGACTCGGGGTCGGCCCAGTGCGCGTCGTCGAGGACGAGCACCATCGGGGCGCGCTGCACGGCGAGGTGGGTGAGGACCCAGTCGAGGCCGTCGCGCAGGCCCTGTTGGTCGGGCGGGGCGCCTTCCGGGGCCGCGCACAGGCCGAGTGCGGGGCCGACGATCGCGTACCAACTCCCCAGTGAGGCGCGGAGTTCGGCCTCCGGGACGCCGACGAGTTGGGGCTGCAGGAGCTGGCGGGCGACGTGGAAGGAGACGCGCTGCTCCTGCTCGCCGCCGCGCGCGGACAGTACGGCGCAGCCCTGGGCGGCGGCGCGACGTCGTACCTCGCCGAGAAGCGTCGTCTTGCCGATTCCGGCGCGTCCGGCGAAGGCGAGGAGCGCTCCGCGGGGCCGCCGGGGCGCTTCGGTGCCGTCCCGGCGTAAACCGGTGAGTTCGCTCAACGCCTCTTCGACTGCGGCGAGTTCACTCTCCCGTTCGAAAAGTGTCCTTCTGCTCCGTGCGCCGCGCTGCCCCATACTCCACCCCCTGGCCACGGTGGTGCGGCCCGCGCGGGGAGCGGGCGCGTACCGTGACCTCCAGGAACCTCAGCGTACGCCCGTGGCACCGACCGGGGAGCCGTTCCGGCCTGAACCTTTCACCGTGCCCGAGGCCTCCGCGGACTTCTTGTGCCGCTCGTGGTGGCGGGCGACCCTGGCCCGGTTTCCGCACGAGGGTGTGCACCATTCCTGCCGCGGGTGTTCCTTGATGAAGTAGCGCACACAGCGCGGCGCGTGGCAGGCGCGCAGCCGCTCCCGGTCGGGGCTCGCGAGGAAGGCGACTGCGGCGCGGGCGAGTGCCCCGGTGAGCTCGCGCCCGCCGCGCACCGGCTGCTGCCGTACGACGGGATCGGCGCCCTCGGTCCAGGCGAGGAAGGGGACGGTCGGGGCGAGGGCGGCGGCGGCGTTGAGCCGCTCCACGGCCTGCGGTACGGGCAGCAGCCGGGCGGCGTCGGCCGGGCTCGGCTCGTCGGGGCGTACGGCGCGGGCGAACAGGGCCCGGACGGCGGCGCGCAGGTCGCGGACGGCGGCGAGGGTCGCCGCGTCGGCGACAAAGCCGTCGGCCCCCGGCAGCAGGTCACCGTGTCCCTGGACCCAGGCGGTGAGCCCGCCGGGTGCGGTGAGGTCGTCGGCCACCCCGCCGTTTCCGTCATGCCGGACGGTGAGTGCGAGGTCCAGGGCGAGCCGGGTGTCCGCGCTGATCGAGTCCTCCATGGCGTTAATGATAGGGGGACTCGCATCCATTAGCCGGCGGGGCCGGCCCCAGGTCGGGCGCCGGCCCCGGACTCACTTCCGTCACAGGCATCACCTCAGGTGAGGTCGAACTCTCCTTCGCGCGCCCCCGACACGAAGGCGCCCCACTCGGCGGGGGTGAAGATCAAGGAAGGGCTCTGGGGGCTGCCACTGTTGCGCATCGCGATGAAGCCCTCGACAAAAGCGATCTGGACGTCTCCGCGCCCTCGGCTGCTGGACTGCCATTCGGCATTGCTGAGGTCCAGCTCCGGCTTGTCCCAGCCCGCGAGCGGGTGCTGCTCGATGGTGCTCTCGGCCACGTCCGTGCTCCTCCCGGTTCGTCGTCCGCCGCCAGCCTAGCGATCGGTTCCGGCGGCGGACAGGCCACGTGAGGGGGACGGTTTCAGGAGGTGGGCGGCGCGGCCCCGACCAGCCACATCGAGAAGAACTGGGATCCGCCCCCATAGGCGTGTCCCAGCACCCTGCGGGCCCCGTCGACCTGGTGCTCTCCGGCCTGTCCGCGCACCTGAAGCGCCGCTTCCGCGAAACGGATCATGCCGGAGGCGCCGATCGGATTGGTGGAGAGCACCCCGCCCGACATGTTGACGGGCAGGTCACCGTCCAGCTCGGTCACGCCGGACTCGGTGAGCTTCCAGCCCTCTCCCTCGTCGGCGAAGCCGAGGTTCTCCAGCCACATGGGCTCGTACCAGGAGAAGGGCACATACATTTCCACGGCGTCGATGTCGCGGCGCGGGTCCGCGATGCCCGCCTGTCGGTACACATCGGCCGCGCAGTCCCTGCCCGCCCGCGGCGACACACAGTCCTTGCCCGCGAAGAGGGTCGGCTCGCTGCGCATCGCGCCGCCGTGCAGCCAGGCGGGCGGTCGCGGCGAGCGGGCCGCGCCCGCGCGGCCGGTGAGGATCATGGCGCAGGCGCCGTCCGAGGACGGGCAGGTCTCCGAGTAGCGGATCGGGTCCCACAGCATGGGCGAGGCCTGGACCTTCGCCAGCGTGATGTCGTGCTCGTGGAGATGCGCGTAGGGGTTCTTGAGGGCGTTGCGCCGGTCCTTGTAGGCGACCAGCGAGCCGACCGTGTCGGGCGCGCCGGTGCGCCGCATGTACGCGCGGACGTGCGGCGCGAAGAAGCCGCCCGCCCCCGCGAGCAGCGGCTGCTGGAAGGGGATCGGCAGCGACAGGCCCCACATGGCGTTCGACTCGGACTGCTTCTCGTAGGCCAGGGTCAGAACGGTGCCGTGGACGCGGCCGGCGACGAGGTTCGTGGCGACGAGCGCGGTCGATCCGCCGACGGAGCCTGCCGTGTGCACCCGCAGCATAGGCTTGCCGACGGCGCCGAGCGCGTCGGCGAGGTACAGCTCCGGCATCATGACGCCCTCGAAGAAGTCGGGCGCCTTGCCGATGACGACGGCGTCGATGTCGGCCCACGTCAACTCGGCGTCCGCCAGGGCCCGCATCGCCGCCTCGCGCACGAGTCCGGCGATGGACACGTCCCGTCGGGCCGCCACGTGCTTGGTCTGGCCGACGCCTACGACGGCCACGGGCTCCTTGCTCATCGGGAATCCCCTTCGAGTACGGCGACCAGGTTCTGTTGGAGGCAGGGCCCCGACGTGGCGTGGGCGAGCGCCCGGTCGGACTCGCCTCTGTGGATTGCGGCGGCAGCCTCGCCGATGCGGATGAGTCCGGCGGCCATGACCGGGTTGGCGGCGAGCGCTCCCCCGGAGGGGTTGACGCGCACCCCGTCGTCGAGCCGCAGCGCCTTGCGCAGGACCACCTCCTGCGAGGTGAAGGGCGCATGCAACTCTGCGGTGTCGACGGGCCGTTCGAAGGCTCCGGCTTTTTCGGCGGCGAGGCGGGTCGACGGCGAGTCGGTCAGGTCGCGTACGCCGAGGCCGTGTGCCTCGATGCGGTGGTCGAGCCCCCGTATCCACGCGGGCCGTTCGCACAGTTCCCGGGCCCGCTCCCCCGCCGCGAGGATCACGGCGGCGGCACCGTCGCCGATGGGCGGGCAGTCGCCGGTCCGCAGCGGGCGTACGACGTAGTCGCCGTGCGCCACCGAACCCCTCAGTTGGGCATGAGGGTTGGTGACGGCAAAGGCGCGACTGCGGGACGCCACGCCGGCGAGGGCGGGCTCGTCGGTCTCCCCCGCGTCGATGAGCGCCTGCGCCTGAAGTGCGGCGATCGCGACCGAGTCCGGCCACAGGGGCGCCACGTAGTACGGGTCGAGCTGCCGGGTCAGCACGTCCCGCACGGAGCCGGGCGACGACTTCCCGTACGCGTACACGAGTGCGGTGTCGGCGTCGCCGGTCAGCAGCTTCGTCCACGCCTCGTACAGCGCCCACGCCCCGTCCATCTCGACGTGCGACTCGGAGATCGGCGGCCAGGCGCCCACCCCGTCGAGCGCCATGGTGAAGGAGAAGGCGCGGCCCGCGAGATAGTCCGTCGAGCCGGAACAGGTGAATCCGATGTCGCCGGTCTTCAGGCCGGTCCGGTCCAGGACGTCATGCAGCACCGGCATGAGCATCTCCACCTCGGAGAGCTCGTCGGTGGTGCGCAGATGGTCGGTCTGCGCGAAGGCCACGACGGCGACATCCCTGATGGGCAGCATCTACAACAGCTCCTTGTACGTCTCGTAGTCCGCGTCCGGTTCGCCGGTCGGCCGGTAGTGGTCCGGGTAGCGACCACCGTCCGTCCATACCGGCTCCACCCGCAGACCCATCCGCACCTGGTCGTAGGGGATGCCGCCGATCCGGCCGTGCAGTGCGAGGTCGGCCCCGTCGAGGGCGATGTGCGCGTAGACGTACGGCACTTCGATGTCGAGGTTCTTCGCCTTGATGTTGACGATGCAGTACGTCGTCACCGTGCCGCGTGGCCCCACTTCCACCTGTTCCGATGTGGCGACACCGCAGGTGGGGCAGGCGCCTCTGGGCGGGACGTACACCTTGCGGCAGGACGGGCAGCGTTCGCCGACGGTCCGCCGGCCGGAGAGGGCGTTGATGTAGCCGGACTGGGCGCGGCCGGGCGAGTAGACGTAGTCGAGGCGGGCGGGGGCGACGATGCCGGTCACCATGTCCACGAACCGGCCGTCGTGACCGGCCGTTTCGAGTGGGTCCCCCTCGTACGGTTCAAAGCAGGCGATGTCCGTGATCGCGCCGACGCGCTGCTCGGCCCAGCGGACGCGGACCCGCATGCCCGTGCGTACGGCGTCGGGTCCGGGGATGTCGAGGGCGTGCAGCAGGGCGGTGTCGGCACCGTCGAGCTTCACCAGGACCCAGGCGAAGGGCGTGTCGAGGGGCTGGCCACGGCGCGGTTGGTGGTTCCAGGCCCAGGTGGTGACGGTGCCGGTGGGGGCGACCTCGACGAGGTCGCGGATGTCCTCGGCGGTGACGGGGTCGTACTCGACGGGTGGGACCAGGGTGCGGCCGTCCCTCGTCCGCACCCCGAGGACCACGCGTTCACGCAGGCCGGTGAGGAAGGCGCTCTGGACGGGGCCGAGCGAGCGGGTGAAGGGGAACTCGAGGACGAGGGGGGCTTTGAGGACTTCGGGCACGGGGGGCTCCTCGTGGGGACGGCTCAGGCGCGCCGGTAGACGGGCGGGCGCTTCTCGGCGAAGGCTCGGGAGCCCTCCTTGGCGTCGGCGGTGTCGAAGATCGGCCAGCCGCGCCCCAGTTCGGCGGCGAGACCGTCGGTCTCGGTCATCTCGGCGGTCTCGTACACGGACGCCTTGACCGCCTCGACGGCCAGCGGACCGCAGGCATTGATCCGCTCGGCGATCGCGAGGGCCTCGTCGAGTGCCGTCCCGTCGGGCACGACATGTCCGATCAGGCCGATGGCGGCGGCCTCCGATGCCGGGTACGGGCGTCCGGTGAGCAGCATTTCGAGCGCGTGCGTGCGCGGGATCTGGCGCTGGAGACGGACCGTGGAGCCGCCGATCGGGAACAGCCCGCGCTTCACCTCGAAGAGCCCGAAGGTCGCCGACTCACCGGCGACGCGGATGTCGGTGCCCTGAAGGATCTCGGTGCCCCCGGCGACGCAGTGCCCCTCGACGGCGGCGATGACCGGCTTGCGGGGGCGGTGGTGGCGGAGCATGGCCTTCCAGTGCAGGTCGGGGTCGGCGGTCAGCCGCTCCCGGTACTGCTGGCCCTCCATCCCCCGTCCGGCCAGTGCCTTGAGGTCCATCCCGGCGCAGAAGACACCTCCCGCGCCGGTGAGCACGATCGAGCGGATCGCGTCGTCCTCGTCGGCCTCGATCCAGCCGTCGTACAGACCGACCAGCATCGGCAGTGAGAGCGCGTTCTTGGCCTCGGGCCTGTTGAGCGTGAGCACCAGTGTCGCGCCTGCGCGCTGCACGGTGAGGTGTTCGGTCCCACCCATCGCCGTCCTCCCGTCTTGGACCGTCTTGGAGCGTCTTGGACCGTCCCGGACGGTCCCGGACCGTCTCGGATGCGAGAACAGGTTGCAGGAGGCGAGGGGCCAGTACAAGAGTTTTCTGACAGACAGTCAGATTTTCTCCGCGCGGACCCTTCACAGTTGTGGCCGGCTTTGCTCTGATGACCGTCGGGCCGATGGGCCGCCACGCACGTTCGACGTCAGGAGGAGCGGTGGAGTACAACCTTGCCGACCTGTTCGAGTCGGTCGTCGACGTGGTCCCTGACCGCGAGGCGCTCGTCTACATCGACCACCCCGGCACGGGCGCGGAGCGGCGCCTGACGTACGCGCAGCTGGACTCGGCGGCGAACCGCATCGCCCATCACCTGGTCGACAGCGGCATCCGCCCCGGTGAACACCTGGGGCTGCATCTCTACAACGGTGTCGAGTATCTGCAGACCGTGCTGGGCTGCCTCAAGGCGCGGATCGTGCCGGTCAACGTCAACTACCGCTATGTAGAAGAGGAGTTGGTCTACCTCTACCGGGACGCGGATCTGGTGGCCCTCGTCTTCGACGCGGAGTTCACGGACCGGGTGGCGGCGGCACTGCCCCGGGCCTCGGCCCTGCGGCATCTGATACGGGTGGGGACTCCTGGATCCGGCTCCGCGTCGCCGCCCGCCGTGGTGGACTTCGCCGCTGCCGAGGCCGCCGGTTCCCCCGCGCGAGGCTTTCCGGCACGCTCGGCGGACGACCAGTTCATCATCTACACCGGCGGCACCACCGGGATGCCCAAGGGCGTGATGTGGCGGCAGGAGGACCTGTTCTTCTCCGGGTTGGGCGGCGGCGCTCCGACGGGCGAACCGGTCAAGAAGCCGGAGGAGCTCGCCGAGCGGGTGGCGGCAGCCGGCGAGGGCATCACCTTCTTCCCCACGCCCCCGCTGATGCACGGCACCTCGACGCTGACGGCGTTCATCGGGTTCAACTTCGGCCAACGGGTCGTGATCCACCGCAAGTTCGTGGCCGAGGAGGTGCTGCGGACGATCGCGAAGGAGAAGGTCACCAGCATGTCGCTGGTCGGCGACGCGATGCTGCGGCCGCTGATCGACGCGCTCAGCGGCCCCATGAAGGGCACGGACTGCTCCTCGATGTTCAGCGTGTCCTCGTCCGGCGCGATCATGTCGGAGACGGTGCGCGAGCAGTTCCAGGCGCTGGTCCCGGGCGTGATGCTGCTCAACAACTTCGGTTCGTCGGAGTCCGGCTTCAACGGCACGGCGACCACCGACTCGGGCCCGGACCGGGGTTTCAGGATCCGCGTCAACTCCCGTACGCAGGTGGTGGATCCAGCCACGTACGAGCCAGTCGCCGTCGGCGAGCCGGGACGGGTGGCACAGCGCGGCCATGTGCCCCTCGGCTACTACAACGACCCCGGGAAAACCGCCGAGACCTTCTTCCAGAAGGACGGCGAGCGGTGGGTACTGCTCGGCGACATGGCCACCGTCGACGAGGACGGCATCGTCACCGTCCTCGGCCGCGGCTCCCAGTGCATCAACACCGGCGGCGAGAAGGTCTATCCGGAAGAGGTCGAGCAGGCCCTCAAATCCCATCCGGACGTGTACGACGCCCTGGTCGCCGGGGTGCCGGACGCGAAGTGGGGCCATCACGTGGCGGCGGTCGTCCAGCTTCGCGCGGGTGCGGACCGGCCGTCCCTCCAGGACATCCAGGCTCACTGCCGAAGCCACCTCGCCGGCTACAAGATCCCCCGCCGGCTGGTCATCACAGACACCATCCAGCGGTCTCCGAGTGGCAAGGCGGACTACCGGTGGGCACGGTCGGTGGCGGTGGAGGCCGCTCGCTGACCCACCGTGCGGATCAGCCCCGCGGCGCCCGCCGTCAGGTTCCTTCCCCGCGGTCGGATCCGCCTTCTGGGTACGTCGGGTGGGCGGGGTCCAGGAGGCGGGGAGTGGGAGTGGGCTCAGCAGGCGGCGGATACGCGTCGGCGTACCTGAAGTACTGCCGGGTCGCGTGGGCGACGACGGCCGGGAGTACGTCGATGAAGGCCTTCAGCCTGGGTACGCCGTTGACGGCCATCCGGAAGTCGGTGCGTCGGCCCCGTTCCAGAATCAGCGGCAGGGTCCGCTCCATCTCCTCCGCGACATGCCGGCCCGCCGCGCCCTGGCACTGACTGTCGGCGCCGCTCCACGGGACGATCGCACTGACCCAGGGTCGGGCATGCGCGTCGAACACCTTGAGCCTGCGGCGCAGCTCCTGGTCGGTGAGGGCCCAGCGGTCGATCAGCAGGATCCGGGGGGCCACTTCCCCGCCCTTCCTCTCGCCCTCCTGTTCCTGCTCGAGCGAGTCGACCTCTTCCTCGTTGAACGAGGACACGGTCACCCGGTAGTCCAGGGACCGGATCAGTTCCTCGGCCAAGGAGACCAGTGGGCGCGGCGACTCCGACGGGTAGGGGTTCCAGTCCCGGGCATCGGCACCGTACGGCCGCGCGTCGCGGTGTTCGGGGATGCCGTCCCGGGTGGGGGCCACCACGGTCAGATGGATGCGCCGGGGGCCCTCGCCGCGTGGTGCGAAGGCGCTGGGCGTGGTCTCGTACGAGGCGGGGCGACCGGGTGGCAGCGGTGATTCGTGGACCACCCGCACGATACGCCGCGCCAGTCCCAGCACGGTCTCCTCGTACTCGTCCCGCCACCGGTTGAGTTTGATCAGCCCGTAGATTCCGTCGGCCTCGTACCGGTCACCCAGGTTCTCCACTCCCATACGTATGTTCCTTACGGAGTGAGGGAGTTGGTCGTGGTCGACGGGCGTCCACAGGGCGGGGACGATCGCGGGCGCGGCATCGGAACGGGTCGCCCGCGCCTGCACCATGCGCTCGGCGAACGCGTACCACTCCCGCCCGCAGCTCTCGCTCGTGAAGTACCGCGGCGACAGGAGCGGCACGAACACCTGGCAGGACGCGAGATTCTCACTGAGCTGCTGGGGCCAGCCGAACCCCGGCCGCATCTCCCGGTCCATGAACCCCGCGGAGACACCCGCCGGAACATCCGTGAGCGTCATGACGTGGTCGCACAGATCCCGGAAGAACACCCGCACCCAATGGTCGGGATCCCCACTGGCCAGATCCCAACCAGGGGTGTGCGCGTAACTCAGGAAGAAATAGGGGCGGCCGTCCGACGTCGGTTCCCGTTCCGGTGGAGACGGCAGGGCGGGCACCACTACGGCAGCGGGCTTTTGCCGGTCCGCACCGGCGCGTACGGATTCCTCGGTCAGCAGGCCCATCATCTCCAGCGTCCTTCGCGACGCTTGCCCGAACGACCGTATTTCGGCAGGAAGTTCGACCGGACTGTCCGGGTCGTGCGCCACCGCGGGAAGCTGTCCGCCCCAGTTCGCCTGGGCCGACACGGAGCGGCTCAGCGCCCTGCCGATGCGCCACACCTCGTGTTCCGCGAGATCCTCGCGCAGGTGTCGCTGCACGGCCTCCGGCAGGCTCAGTTCGACCGTGCCGCCGGTATCCGTGGCGAGCGAGAAGAGTCCACTGGTGAGCAGTTCGGCGACATCGGCCACCGTCGACTCGGGTACCAGCTCCTGACGGATGAGATGCAGCAGACGCATGCTCAGCCGGTCGAAGGCGGAGCACAGGACGGCCAACCGCGCGGCCGGAGGCGACGCCGTGTTCAGGAAACCCTTCGCGGTCACGGACTGGGAGCCCCGTTCGGCCCGCCCCTCGGGCCGCCCTCGCTGCGGGACGAGAACGGCGCCGCACCCGTGGGGAGCCGTCCGCATCAAGGTGCTCGACCAGCGGTTCAGGGAATTCGGGGACATCGACAGTACGGGGATGGGCAGCCAGTCGTTCCCCTCACCGCTGTCGCTCTCGAGCGGGAGCAGCGGCGGTGGATCGAAGTCCAGCCGGGAGTTCGCCGAACCCGGCACGCCGTTCGAGACCCGGACCGTCGGCAGATCGAGCCCCGTTCTCCGCCACAGCTTCAACGGCAGCGGGTTGAGCAGCGCGACCGGCGTCGACAGCGCCCAGTCCCGCAGCTGCCGCCACACCGCCGCGTCTCGCCAGGCCGGGGCCGCACAGTCGGACACGGCCACCACCAGCCGCCGGCCGTCGGGGGACCTGAGCTGTCCCGGGCTCATCAACCGGCCCTGCCCGTCACGGAGTTCCAGGCCCTCGTCCCCGAATCCGAGGCCACGCACCTGAAGCGTCCGGAAAGCGCCGAGCCGGTCCAGGATGGCCGTCAAGTCGGCGATCGTCTCCCGCCACACCCGCATCGCCGGAGAGCGATCCACCACCAGGACGAGGTCGAACCACCGCTCGGGTGCGGGGGTGAACACCGGGAGGAGCTCGCCGCTGCGGGCGTAGTCGTCCACCGTCGCGTCCACGTCGAGGGCCGATCTGCGGCCCTGCCGCCAAGGCCGCTTCCACGGCCGCAGGGCCCGGGTCACTTCCAGAGCCAGCGGCAGGCCGGAGGCCCGTGCCGCCGCGACCGGGTCGCCCCGCACCCGGGAGCTCGCCCCGTCCAGGCGTTCGTGCAGCGTGCG
The DNA here is from genome assembly GCF_040652275.1 of Streptomyces sp. NPDC048275. Classification (NCBI taxonomy): domain Bacteria; kingdom Bacillati; phylum Actinomycetota; class Actinomycetes; order Kitasatosporales; family Streptomycetaceae; genus Streptomyces; species Streptomyces sp. NPDC048275. Next base: position 8,070 of record NZ_JBEZLR010000037.1, on the reverse strand, counting down.
TCCCGCGCCGACGGGTGGTGGGGCGACACCCTCGGGCTCGGGCGCGGTCGCCGCCTCAGCGGGTTGGTGCGGCGACGGCGCGGCGAACACGTCGTCCGCGTCCGCCTCCACGCGCGACGCGAGCCAGAGCACGTCGGCCAGCGCCGTGGCGTCGAATTCCGGCGCCGCCGCACTCAGCGCCGCCACCGCCCGCGCGAGCGAGTCCGGCCCCGCTCCGCCCTCCTCAGGCACGGGACAGCTCGCGCAGGACCAGGTCCAGGACTTCCTGCCGGTCCGCACCGGCGAGGGTGCCGCCCCCGGTCAACAGGTGTGCCGCGTTCAGCAGTTGATCGACCGCCAGGCTCTCGCCCGCCGCCAGGCGCTCGACGAACGTCTGGATCAGTGGGTCGATCGCCCTGGACCGCCGCGTCCCCCCGTCGATCTTCAGATGCGCCTCCACCACCTTGCGAAGTTCCTCGACCGACGGCTTCGGCATGGTGAAGCGGATGCAGCGGCGCAGGAAGGCCGCCGGGAAATCGCGTTCTCCATTGCTCGTCATCACGATGAAGGGAAAGCTCGTGCACCGCACGAACCCGTTCTCGACAGGGCTGTGCGCGGGAGCGCTCGCGTCCCCGCCCCATTCGCGCACCGTCACGACATCCCGTGCGTAGCGAGCGAGTTCGGGGATCTCGAACTCGCCGCGCTCCAGTACGTCGAGGAGGTCGCTCGGCAGGTCCAGATCGCTCTTGTCGATCTCGTCGATCAGCAGGGCACGGGGATGCTCGACGGGCAGCAGCGCCGTTCCCAGTGGCCCCAGCTGCAGGAAGGGTGCGATGTCGTCGCCGCCGTCGGGACCGGCGAGCCGCTGCGCGTGGATACGGCCCAGGGCGTCGTAGCGGTACAGCGCCTCCTTGAGCGTGCTCCGTGAGGTGATGTGCCAGCGCAGTACGTCGCCGAGCTTCAGCTCCTGGGCGACCTGTTCGATCACCGTGGACTTGCCGGAGCCCGCGGCGCCGGTCACCAGCAGCGGCCGGCGCAGTACCAGCGCGGCGTTGACGGCCTTGACCAAGCCCGGCGGCGGCTGGAACTCCCGGTGCAGGGCCGGCCGGGGAAAGCTCCGCCACGGTGGTGGATCACCGAGGTCGACGTCGCGTGGCGTGCCGTCCCCCACATAGAAGTTCTGCCAGGTCATGCGATGTTCTCCCCCTCGGTGGTGAACTGTTCGAACCAGTCGCAGAAGTCGAGCCAGTCGGTGTCGTGCCAGACCGTCCGCCACCCGGCCAGATGCTCGCGGCCGTCGGGATCGGTCCACTTCTTCCGACCCCAGCTGCGGCGGTAGGCCTCGCTGAATTCCGCGGGGAGCAGATGCCAGAACCGGTCGAGGCTGCCTCGGAACTTGTCCGGCACACAGCCGTCGACACCGGGCCAGAGCACGATCGGGGCGTACGCCAGCAGCACCTCCATCACCTGCTCGAACCGCTGCGGCCGGTGCTCCAGCGCCACCGCTCGGGCATACGCGCCGTTGCCGAGCCGTCTTCTCAGCTCCTGAGTCTGCTCGGTCTCCTGCGCCCCGAGCCAGTCGACGGGCGCGCGGCTGGTGCCGCTCGTGTTCATTCCGGCCAGCTTCTCCCTGGCGCGTTCATTGATCCACCACAGGTGGTCCGGCGGGCACAGCCGCTCGCTCCAGCGCAGTACGACGTCGTACGCGACACCCAGCCGTTCCCCGAAGTCCGTCTCCTCGGGCCGCCAGCGCAGCAGCAGCGGGGCGGAGGCGGCGATCTCGACCCTGCGCAGGCGTACCCCGATCTCCCTGGCCCGCGAGGTCGCCCACTTCAGGACACCGGCCAGCCGCTGTTCGACGCCCGCCTGGTCCGGCGCGCAGTCGAACTCCTTGTGCGCGTACATCTCGCCGCGGTCCAGCAGCCACACCCCGAGCGTCTCGGGCCATTCGTCGGCGACGGCCGCGTGCAGGCTGACGACCAGGCGAAGCCGTGTCCCCGCACCGCGTCGTCGGATGGTCGCGAAGGCGTCGGCGAGTTCGACGTCGGCACCCACCGCGTGTGCCCATGCCGTCAACTCCGTACGCTGCTCGGGAAGTTGGTCCTCCACGGCAAGCGCGGCGACAAAGGTCGCCAACGGAGCGGTGCGGGTCCCCTCGACGAGCGGAACACGCAGTCGCAGGTATTCCACCGCGTCCCGCAGCAGTTCACTCCCCTGGGTGTCCGGCAGCCGCGCCGCGGCGGGGCCCGCGGCCGACCACAGGGCCCGCCGCAGCCGCTCGGAGGTCAGGCGACTCCCCGGCCAGCCGGTGAGCAGATCGACGGTGCGCAGACCGTCCCGGGCACCGTCGACGACGCCCAGCGCCCAAGCCAGCTCGACGGCGCTGCCGGCCGAGGGCTGCCGCAGTTCGTCGCGCAGCCGCTCCAGGGTCTCGGCACCGGTGATGGGCTGCGCCAGCAGGGCGGAGCATCCCAGGGGGGCCAGCGCCTGTTCGAGTTCCTCGGTCGCCACCGGCCCCAGCGCCGATCCGGACCGCAGATGGTGGCTCGCGTTGCGGGCGAGCCAGGGGCGCTCGCCGGCCGGGGCGCCGTCGTACTCCACCAGGCGTGCGTCCTGCCCGGGGGCCGCGTCCCGTACGGCGTCGAGCACCACGTCGGCGCGCAGGTGTTCCCCCGCGCCGCCGATACCGCCCGCGAGGACCTGCGCGACGCCCCGGGAGAAGGCGAGCCGGTGGGCCGTCTGCGCGGCGCCGACCGACATGAGCATGGACAGGCGGGCCGCGCCCTGGCGCACTCCGCCGTCCAGCGACTTGAGGTCCGGTATCGCGCCGCCGGCGTGGCAGGTGTCGACAAGGGCGAACACACCGGGAAGCCCCGGTGTCTCCAGGACCTGCGTCAGCAGTTCCCCGACGTTCACCGCGGAGGCGATCTCATCCGCGCGGGAGTCCCCCGCCATCAGGTAGAGCGTGGAGTTCTGGCCGGGGGTGATGCCGTGCCCGATGAGCGCCAGGACGAGCATGGCCTGCGCCCGTCCCGCCCGTTCGGCCGCGCCCCGGACCGCCGCTTCGATCCCCGCCTGACCGACGGACCGGCCGCACAGCAGTGAGGATTCGCCGCCAGGGCTTGGCGCGCACGCTCCCCGCCACTGGTCCGTGAGCAGCCCGTGCAGGGATCCCGCCACCTCCTCCAGTCCGTCGAGCGGTCCCAGTACCGGGCACTGTGGCGCGACGACGAGCACATGGCGGCGGGGAGTCGGTCTCCTCGTCATGACCGCGCGGCCGTCTCGATCGCCTCGACGACCGGCCCGGCGACAGCGGACTGGGCCAGGTACGTGGCGGCCGGGTGCACCCACACGCCGTCCGAGTCCACGCGCCGGGTGACGGGCAGTACGGAGCGGTCGTTGGGGCGTACGACCCGCTCCAGCCTCGGCCGTGCGGCGATGAGGTCGTCCCGGTCCCAGAAGTTGAGCCAGCGCTCGACCGGGCCGGGGACCTGGAGCGGCTGGGGGCGGATCCGGGGTCGTACGGCTGCGCTCATCCCGATCGGGGAACCGAGGGTGACCAGAAGCGGTACGCGTCCTCGATACCCGTGCAGCGTCTCCAGCGAGACGACGGTGCCCAGGGAGTGCGCGACAACGAGGGTGGGGCCGGAGGCGTCGAGGTTCTGCTCGACGCGGCGACGGATCCGGGCGTCGAGGGTGAGCCCCTCCTCGTCCCGCTCTCCACGACGCAGATAGCGGGCCACCTGGCGTAGGTGACCGACCATCAGACCGGCGCTGGCCCAGCCGCCGAACGTCCGCAGCCCGGGCAGCGACAGCAGGGTGTTGGCGGCGGTGAGGACCTGTCGGGCAACGGCTCCCGGGCCCTGCGCGCCGCCCTCGGGCGCGAGTTGGGCCCGGGCGCGGCGCAGCGCTCGTGCCTCGTCGTCCGCGGCGGGCTCCGCCAGCCGCTCGTCGAGGGCCTCGAGGAGCAACTCGCCGACGAGCTCCGCCTCGTCCTCCACGTCGGATGCGGCACCTTGCGCCTGCGGCACCCCGAACAGGTCTCCGTAGTAGGCGAATCGCGCGTCCGCCGCCCACCCCCGCAGCAGATCGAGGACCCGGCGCGAATGCCCCGCGGCGCGGGCGCCGTCGGCCAACGCGCGCAGCCACGCGTCGAGTTCGGCGACCGGGTCCCGCGGGCCGCCGATGCCGTGCACGAACACCAGCCGAGGCTTCATGCTTCCCCCCGAAAGCCCCCGCCCGGGTCCTCCGGGCGATTCCTCCAGGTTAGCAACCACCCCGCGGAGATACCCTTCTCCGTTCGGAACACCTACCCCGGGCGGTCAGGCGTCACGGAACCGGTCCCGCAGCTCCCGCTTGAGGATCTTCCCGCTCGCGTTGCGTGGCAGCTCGTCCACGAAGAGCACCCGCTTGGGCGCCTTGAAGTGGGCGAGTTTCTCGCGTGCGTGCGCGTGGAGTTCGGCCTCCGTGACCTCACCGCGCGCGACCACGACCGCCGTGACCGCCTCGATCCACCGCTCGTCGGGAAGCCCGATCACGGCCACCTCGGCGACCCCTTCATGCGTGTACAGCGCGTCCTCCACCTGGCGTGAAGCGACCAGTACACCACCGGAGTTGATGACGTCCTTCACGCGGTCGACGACGGTGAAGAACCCGTCGGCGTCGCACACGGCGAGGTCGCCGGAGTGGAACCATCCGTCGCGGAAGGCCTCCTCCGTCTCCTCCGGCTTGTCCCAGTAGCCCTCGCACAGCTGCGGTGAGCGGTAGACGATCTCGCCCCGCTCTCCGTCGGGCACGTCCGCACCGGACTCATCGACGACCTTGGCCTCGACGAAGAGCACCGGCCGCCCGCACGAGTCCATCCGCCCCTTGTGCTCGTAGGGCCCGAGGACCATGGACAGCGGGCCGATCTCGCTCTGCCCGAAACAGTTGTAGAACGCCAGCTTCGGCAGCCGTTCCCGCAGTCGTTCGAGCACCGGCACCGGCATGATCGACGCCCCGTAGTACGCCTTGCGCAGCCCGCTGAGGTCGCGGGTCGCGAAGTCGGGACGGTTCGACAGGCCGATCCACACGGTGGGCGGAGCGAACAGGCTGTCCGCACGGCCCGCCTCGACCAGGTCGAGGATCTGCTCGCCATCGGGCGCGTCGAGGATGACGTTCACGGCGCCGACCGCGAGGTACGGCAGCAGGAAGACATGCATCTGCGCCGAGTGGTAGAGCGGCAGCGAGTGCACGGGCAGGTCGCCCGCCTGCAGATCGAGAGCGGTGATCGCGCTCAGATACTCGTGCACCAGCGCGCGGTGCGTCATCATCGCGCCCTTGGGCAGCGCGGTGGTGCCCGACGTGTACAGCAACTGCGCCAGGTCCTCGCCGCGCGGCTCGGGGCCGTCGTACGCGGAGGTCGTGGCGAGGCGCGCCAGCAGCGAGTCGTCGGTGTCGCGCAGTGCGAGCACCCGTGTTCCCTCGGGCAGGTTCACGGTGAGGTCCACATCGGCCAGGACGAGTCCGCAGCCCGCCTGGTCGACGATGTACGCCAGGTCGTCACCGGTCAGGTTCTGGTTGACCGGCACGTGCACCAGCCCGGCGCGGGCGCACGCGAGGAAGCCGATCAGGTAGGCGTCCGAGTTGTGGCCGTAGGCGCCGACGCGGTCGCCGGCCGCCAGTCCCGAGGAGCGCAGCAGCTGGGCCGCGCGGGAGACGGCGTCGTCGAGTGCGGCGTAGGTCCACGTCCGGTCGCGGTAGTGGACCGCGACGCGCTCCGGGGTCCGCCGGGCGCTGCGCCGCAGTACCCCGTCGACCGTGACGCTTCGTCCCGCCGTCATGACCTGCTCCTTCGTCCGCCTGCTCTGGCGTGATCCTCGTTGCGGCCCGCGAGCGAGGTCAAGCATCCCGCACCCTTGGCGCGAAAAGGATCAACCCCACCGTGGGACGTACTGACACCCGGTCAAACGTCTGTGACTGTTGTTACGCTCAACCGCCCCTTCCCTCAATGACGTTGGGAGGCACGATGCGCACCCGCCTCAGACGGCTCGTCGTCATGGCCGTCGCTCTGCTCACCGCCTCGGCCGCGTTGCCCGCGGCCGCCGCGGACGGCCAGGACCGCCGGGACCGTCCGTCCCACGGCAATCTGTCCGCCGTGATCCGCTACACCGAGTACGGCATTCCGCACATCGTCGCGAAGGACTACGCGAACCTCGGCTTCGGCACCGGCTGGGCGCAGGCCGCCGACCAGGTGTGCACCCTCGCCGACGGCTTCGCGACCGTACGCGGCGATCGCTCCCGCTACTTCGGCCCCGACGCGGCGCCGGACGGTTCGCTCTCGTCGGCGACCAGGAACCTCTCCAGCGACCTGTACTTCCGTGGTGTGCGGGAGGCGGGCACGATGGAGAAGCTGCTCGCCGAGCCCACGCCGCGAGGTCCGAGCCGCGAGGTCAAGGACCTGATGCGTGGGTGGACCGCCGGCTACAACGCCTGGCTGGCCCAGAACCGGATCACCGACCCGGCCTGCAAGGGCGCCGCCTGGGTGCGGCCGGTGACCGAAGTGGACGTGGCCGCGCGCAACTTCGCGCTGGCCGTGCTCGGCGGCCAGGGCCGCGGGGTCGACGGCATCGCGGCCGCACAGCCGCCGACGACGGCGTCCGCGAGCGTTCTCGACCCGAAGAGCACCGTCCGCGCCGCGCAGGATCTCTTCGACACCGCCGACATGGGATCCAACGCGGTCGCCTTCAGCGGTGCCACGACAGCGAACGGGCGCGGCCTGCTGCTCGGCAATCCGCACTATCCCTGGCAGGGCGGGCGGCGTTTCTGGCAGTCGCAGCAGACGATCCCCGGCGAGCTGAACGTCTCGGGGGGCTCGCTGCTGGGCTCGGCGACGATATCCATCGGGCACAACGCGCGGGTGGCGTGGAGCCACACCGTCGCGACGGGCATCACGCTCAACCTCCACCAGCTGACGCTGGATCCGGCCGACGCGACGACATATCTCGTGGACGGCAAGCCGGAACGGATGGTGAAGCGGACCGTCACCGTCGAGGTGAAGGGCGGTACGCCGGTGACGCGCACCCAGTGGTGGACCCGGTACGGCCCGGTCGTCACCTCGCTCGGCGCGCAACTGCCACTTCCCTGGTCATCGACCACGGCGTACGCGCTCAACGACCCCAACTCCCTGAATCTGCGCGCCTCCGACACCGGGCTCGGCTTCAGCAAGGCCCGCAGTACGGCCGACGTCCTGACGACCCTGAAGCGCACGCAGGGGCTGCCCTGGGTGAACACGATCGCCGCCGACTCGGGCGGGCACTCGCTGTTCACGCAGTCCCAGGTCCTTCCGCGCATCACCGACGAGTTGGCGCAGCGCTGCTCGACGGCGCTCGGCAAGGTCACCTATCCGTCGTCAGGTGTCGCGATCCTCGACGGCTCGCGCGGCGACTGCGCGCTGGGCAGCGACCCCGACGCCGTACAGCCGGGGATCTTCGGGCCCGCGAAGATGCCGGTGCTCGAGGACGCGCCGTACGCGGAGAACTCCAAGACCATGATCAAGGCGTGATTGATGTGCGTCGCTGACCTGCCAGGAGAGACCCCGCTCCACCAGGGGCTTGCGGTCCTCCGCACATCTCCCCCCTGGGTGGCAGGCACGTCACGGCCCCGGCAGCAATCCCCCCTGGTACCGGAACCGGGGCATGTCCGGTCTAGGCCGCGACCCTCTCCACGAGAACCGCGGCCGCTCTTCCATCGAGTCCCAGCCATCGCCCGTGAGGTCGTCCGGCGCGCGGTCCTGGAACTGGTGCTCCACCACGGCCGCGCCATTCCCGCTCACGGTGTCCAGCGCGACCGCGGCCGTCACGATGACGTCCGCGAGCTCCTTCGACACGCCCCCCGCGTGAGGCACCCTTCCGCGGGATGGCGCCGAGCGCGCCGTGAAGGGCCTCCGCGACCTCGCCCAGCTCCCGACTGGTCTTGAGCACGCGCACCGGCTCCGCCGCACGCCAGCAGATGCTCGCCCTCCTGGGCCAACTGGAGGCCGCCTGCACCGCCACCGACGACCTCGCCAAGGCGGTGGCGGAGACTTTCCCCCAGCACCCGGACGCTGACGTG
>NZ_JBEZLR010000036.1:0-83505 GCF_040652275.1 Streptomyces sp. NPDC048275 | reverse complement strand
TGTTGAGTTCTCAAGGAACGGACGCTTCCTTTGTACTCACCCGAGAGACTCTCTCAGGCTTTCCTCCGGGCGCTTCCCTTCGGTCTTGCGTTTCCAACCCTACCAGATCCGTTTTCCGTTCCGTTTCCGGTTGGAATTCATTTCCAGTGGCCGTTGGAGGCCTTTGCCTATTCGATTGCCTTCCGGCTCTCTTTCGGCGATTCCGACTTTATCAGAAGTTGTTGGCCGGTCTTACCGGCCGCTCATTCCTGAATGATCGGGAGGTGCTTCTCGGGAATCACATTCACAAGAAGCTGGCAGATGTGACCGCCACCGTCTGGACTTGTCCAGCTCTAGGCAACTGTTTGAATCTACCTCCCCACCAGCACCGTGTCAACAGTCCTTGTGGGGCGAAGAGGAGACTAGCAGGTCAGCGGCCGTGTCCGCACGTCAGGCGGCCGTCGGCAGCGTGGCGCTGCGCTCGGACTCCTCGACGTCGCCGGTCTCACCGGCCCGCGCGGCGCGGCCGCCCAGGACATAGACGTACGCGAGGAAGACCAGTTCAGCTGCGATTCCGATACCGATGCGGGCCCAGGTGGGCAGACCGGACGGCGTGACGAAGCCTTCGATGGCGCCCGAGATGAAGAGGACCAGTGCCAGGCCTATTGCCATGCCGAGGGCAGCTCGGCCTTCTTCGGCGAGTGCTGTGCGGCGCGAGCGAGGACCGGGGTCTATCAAGGTCCATCCCAGTCGTAGACCTGTGCCCGCTGCCACGAAGACGGCAGTCAGTTCCAGAAGGCCGTGCGGAAGGATCAATCCGAGGAAGGTGTCGAGACGGCCGGCCGACGACATCAGGCCTATGCCGACGCCGACGTTGAGCATGTTCTGGAAGAGGATCCAGAGGACCGGTATGCCCAGGAAGACGCCCAGGACCAGGCACATCGCGGCGGCCTGGGCGTTGTTCGTCCAGACCTGCGCCGCGAAGGACGCGGCCGGGTGGCTGGAGTAGTAGGTCTCGTACTCACCGCCGGGGCGTGTGAGCTGGCGCAGTTCGCTGGGAGCCGCAATCGAGGACTGGACGTCGGGGTGTGTGCCGATCCACCACCCCAGGAGGACCGCGACGGCGGTGGAGAGGAGTGCGGTGGGAACCCACCAGTGGCGCGAGCGGTAGACCGCCGCGGGGAAACCGTGCGTGAGGAAGCGGGTGACATCGCGCCAGGAAGCGCGGCGGGTGCCTGTCACGGCGCTGCGCGCGCGTGCCACCAGTTGGCTGAGGCGACCGGTGAGCTGCGGGTCCGGGGCGCTGGACTGGATCAGGGAGAGATGGGTGGCCGTGCGTTGGTAGAGAGCGACCAGCTCGTCGGCTTCGGCTCCCGTGAGCCGGCGCTGGCGGCGCAGCAGCGCGTCGAGGCGGTCCCACTCGGCGCGGTGGGCGGACACGAAGACGTCGAGGTCCATCGGTTCTGCTGCTCCTCGTCCTCTCGTACTGCGTGTCAGCTTGTCGTACCGGGGCGCGATGTGCCCTCAGCTTGGCAGACTGGCAGTTCTCGAGGCAGGTCAGGGGAAGGAATGCGCGCGTGAGTGAGCTAGTGACGGGCGAGGCGGTGGCGCTTGAGCTGCGCCCCGCGAAGCTGCCGAGCCGGGCGCTCGCCGTGCTGCTCGATCTGATCGTGGCGATGGCCGCCTATGTCATCGTCACCATCGGGCTGGTGGCTGCGACGGCGGCCCTGGACGAGGCGGCGCAGATCGCGATCTCGATCGCGAGTTTCATTCTGCTGCTGGTCGGTGGGCCGATCGCGGTCGAGACGCTGAGCCACGGCCGTTCGCTGGGGAAGCTCGCCTGCGGGCTGCGGGTGGTGCGGGACGACGGAGGGCCGATCCGGTTTCGGCATGCGCTGGTGCGTGGCGCCATCGGTGTGGTCGAGATTCTGATGACGTTCGGGATCGTCGCGTGTATAGCCTCCCTCGTGTCGGAACGGGGTCGACGGCTCGGTGACGTGTTTGCCGGGACCCTTGTCGTTCGCGAAAGGATTCCGGTCGGGCGTACGGCGTTCGTGCCGCCGCCGCCGCCCTGGCTGGCCGGGCGATTCTCAGGTCTTGATCTGTCGGCCGTGCCGGATGGACTGTGGCTCGCCATTCGTCAGTACCTGACGCGGATGCAACAACTGGATCCGCAGGTCGGTGGGGCGATGGCGGAGCGACTTGCCTCCGATGTCGCTGCCTGCACGGGGACGCCCGCGCCGCGGGAGGTTCCGGCTGCCGCATATTTGGCGGCTGTGGTGCAGGAGCGGCAGGCACGGGACGCTCGGCGGGCTTTCGGCGGTGAGGCGGGCAGGACAAGCCCCGCGGGCCCTGGCGGGCTGATCGCCGGGATGCCCGTGGGGGGTGGCCCGGCCGTGCGGCAACCAGGGCATTACGCAAACCCGTACGCAGATCCCTCGGCGGCTGTCTCATCTCCTGCGGCCCCAGGCGTCACGTATCAGTCCCCGTCCCCGATGCCCATCCCGATCTCGGAACCGCCCGGGACGTCGGCACAGCAGGCGCCGCAGTCGGCGGTACCGCAGGGCGAACCGGTCGAACAGGTCGACCGCCCCGCGACCGGGTTCGCGCCCCCCGCGTAACCGAACGTCAGGCGAACACCGACGGCGGCGACTCGAGATGCTCCAGCTCGATGCCGGGCGCCGCCAGGACCACGTCCCCCGAGATGTGCACGGTGTGCTGCTCCCCCGTGTCCAGCGCTGTGACCTGGTATTCGTCCACCGCCAGGGGGCCATTGTCAGTGGCGTGTGTTTCTCTCGAGATCAAGGCCCAGGACTGGTCGAGAGTGCGGGGGGCAAGGACCGGGTCGGTGAAAGCGACGAGGCGGACACGGGTTGCGGAGGTGTCGGGGGTGAGGCGCAGAAGGCGTGCGGTGGCGATGAGGAACGCGGGGGACGTGCCGGTGAAAGCGTGGGCGGGGACATTGCCTTCGGTGGCCTGGGTGCCCGTGGGGTCGGTACGGACCCAGGTGACGCCGTCGAGCGCGGCGCCGCGGACCTGCCAGCTCGCCGCGTGAAGTTCGAGGCGGATGGGGCGGCCCAGCTCGTCGAGGGCGAGGTCGACGGAGCCTGCATGGTCGCCGGAGGGGGTGGTCAGCTGGGAGACGTAGCGCCAGCCGGAGGGGCCAGGCGCGCAGTGGAAGTGTTCTTCGGCGAGGAGGGTGTGATCGTGCAAATCATGGAGCGAATAGCGGCCGCGGGGCATGGGCGTTCAGGTCCTCATCGGGGACAGGCCCCCGCCGCGAGGGCGAGGGCCTGCTGACATCCGGATGCCGAGCGGTGGTACCGCTGCTCGGCGGGGTGCTCAGTAGCGGTAGTGGTCCGGCTTGAACGGGCCTTCGACCTCTACGCCGATGTAGGCGGCCTGCTCGGGGCGGAGCGTGGTGAGCTTCACGCCGAGGGCGTCAAGGTGGAGGCGGGCGACCTTCTCGTCGAGGTGCTTGGGCAGCACATAGACGTCGATCGGGTACTCGGACGGCTTGGTGAACAGCTCGATCTGGGCCAGGGTCTGGTCCGCGAACGAGTTGGACATCACGAACGACGGGTGGCCGGTGGCGTTGCCCAGGTTCAGCAGACGGCCCTCCGACAGCACGATGAGCACCTTGCCGTCCGGGAACTTCCAGGTGTGGACCTGCGGCTTGACCTCGTCCTTGACGATGCCCGGGATCTGCGCCAGGCCGGCCATGTCGATCTCGTTGTCGAAGTGGCCGATGTTCCCGACGATCGCCTGGTGCTTCATCTTGGCCATGTCGCTGGCCATGATGATGTCCTTGTTGCCGGTCGTGGTGACGAAGATGTCGGCCGTCTCGACGACCTCGTCAAGGGTCGTGACCTGGAAGCCGTCCATCGCGGCCTGCAGCGCGCAGATCGGGTCGATCTCGGTGATGATCACGCGGGCGCCCTGTCCGCGCAGGGACTCCGCGCAGCCCTTGCCCACGTCGCCGTAGCCGAAGACAACCGCGGTCTTACCACCGATGAGGACGTCGGTGGCGCGGTTGATGCCGTCGATCAGGGAGTGGCGGCAGCCGTACTTGTTGTCGAACTTCGACTTGGTGACGGCGTCGTTCACGTTGATCGCCGGGAACAGGAGGCTGCCGTCGCGGTGCATCTCGTAGAGACGGTGGACGCCGGTCGTGGTCTCTTCGGTCACGCCGCGGATCTCCGAAGCGAGCTGAGTCCACTTCTGCGAGCCGTCGCTGATGGTGCGGTGCAGGAGTTCGAGGACGAAGCGGTGCTCCTCGGACTCGGCGGTGTCGACGGAGGGGACCTTGCCTTCCTTCTCGTACTCGACGCCCTTGTGGACGAGGAGGGTGGCGTCACCGCCGTCGTCCAGGATCATGTTCGGGCCGCCGGTGGGGGTGTTCGGCCAGGTCAGAGCCTGCTCCGTGCACCACCAGTACTCCTCCAGGGTCTCGCCCTTCCAGGCGAAGACCGGGACGCCCTGCGGGTTCTCGGGCGTGCCGTTCGGGCCGACCGCGATGGCGGCGGCGGCGTGGTCCTGGGTGGAGAAGATGTTGCAGGAGGCCCAGCGGACCTCGGCGCCCAGGGCGACCAGGGTCTCGATGAGGACGGCGGTCTGCACCGTCATGTGCAGGGAGCCGGTGACGCGGGCGCCCGCGAGGGGCTGCGCTTCGGCGTACTCCTTGCGGATCGACATCAGGCCGGGCATCTCGTGCTCGGCGAGGGTGATCTCCTTGCGGCCGAACGCGGCCAGGGAGAGGTCGGCGACCTTGAAGTCCTGTCGGTTGTCGACAGTCGTCATGTCGGGCTGCTCCTCGGGATCGGGATCAGGGGCGAGGTGGTACGGCTGGTCTGCGCGCCGGCGGGCATAGGCATGCCCGGTCTGGGCACAGGCGTGCCCGGTGCGCGCAGCGCAGTCCGTCGGAGGCCCTCTCTCCCTCGGCCGGTCCGCGGTGGGACCGCCCGACCGCCATCAGCAGCGACGTCTGGCTAAGGCACCAAGCTACACCGGTCGGCCCAGCCCGCCCCAGCCCGGTTGTGTACGCGGCCGGTTTCCTGCGGATGCATCAGGCCAGAGACAGGGCCGTCCGCGGGAAGTGATCCTGCGCGGCTTCTGGATGGTGTTCGGCTGGACGATGGCGTGAGGAGATCGGCGTGAGTTGTCCGGTCGGTCTTCGCCCGATCGGCATCAGCCATACGTGCGTGCGGTCGGAAACCGCCGCCGACAGCGGCTGGGGCCCGCCTGGACTTCAGGCGGGCCCCAGAGGCGTACAGGCAGAGGTGGCGGTCAGTGTTCGGTCGGCTGGGCCGGGCCGCCAGGTGCCGCGCCTCGGTCGGGGCCCTTCGCGGCCTCCGCCTCGCTGTAGATGTCCGGCTCCAGGTAGATCACACGAGCGATCGGGACGGAGGCGCGGATGCGGGCCTCGGCGGCATCGATCGCGGCGGCGACCTCGGCGGCCGTGTTGTCGTGCTGGACGGCGATCTTGGCGGCGACGAGCAGTTCCTCGGGGCCGAGGTGGAGGGTGCGCATGTGGATGATCCCGGTGACCGTGTCGCCGGCGACGATGGCGGCCTCGATCTTCTGGACCTCTTCGGTGCCCGCGGCCTCGCCCAGGAGAAGCGACTTGGTCTCCGCGGCGAGGACCAGCGCGATCAGGATGAGCAGGATGCCGATGCAGAGCGTGCCGATGCCGTCCCAGACGCCATCGCCGGTGAGCAGGGCCAGGCCGACGCCGCCGAGCGCGAGGATCAGACCGACCAGTGCGCCGAGGTCCTCCAGGAGGACGACCGGCAGTTCGGGTGCCTTGGCGTGGCGGACGAAGTCCTTCCAGGACTTCGTGCCTCGCAAGGGGTTGGACTCCTTGATGGCCGTCCGGAAGGAGAACGACTCCGCGATGATCGCGAACACCAGCACGCCCACCGGCCAGTACCAGTGCTCGATCTCGTGCGGGTCCTTGATCTTCTCGTAGCCCTCGTAGATGGCGAACATGCCGCCGACCGAGAAGAGGACGATCGAGACGAGGAAGGCGTAGATATAGCGCTCGCGGCCGTACCCGAAGGGGTGCTGCGGAGTCGCCTCGCGTTGCGCCTTCTTGCCGCCGAGCAGGAGCAGGCCCTGGTTGCCGGAGTCGGCGACCGAGTGCACGGACTCGGCGAGCATCGAGGACGAGCCGCTGAAGAGGAACGCCACGAACTTCGCTACCGCGATCGCGAGGTTGGCGGCGAGTGCCGCCACGATCGCCTTGGTGCCGCCTGAAGCGCTCATGTGCTCCTGCTGTCCCTTCGTACGCCCGTCCGGGCTTTGCCCACCCTTTACGGTGGGTCATTGTTGCAGCCCGGCCCGACAGCGGTGCGTCAGGCCACCACAGTCGCCCCGTCAAACCACCACTGTCGCACGGAAGATCGTGCCGGACCCGGACACTTCGGCCTTTTGTCCGGCCGGTACGAAGACCGACTGGCCGGGGGTCAGCGTGCTGCCGTCCGCCCGCACCTCGCCCGCCGTGCAGAGCAGGATCTGCGGGGTCGCGCGCGTCAGGTCGTGCGGGCCCGCGCCCGCCGCCAGTGCGTACCGGGAGAGGTGGAACTCGTCGATGGGGGTCGCGTAGACCTCCTCGCCGTCCGGGGAGGCCTCCGGGCGCAGTACGCCGGGGTCGCCCGCCTCGAAGTGGACGATGCGCAGAAGTTCGGGGACGTCGACGTGCTTGGGGGTCAGGCCGCAGCGCAGGACGTTGTCGGAGTTGGCCATGATCTCGACGCCGAGGCCGTTGAGGTAGGCGTGCGGGACTCCGGCGCCGAGGAACAGGGCTTCACCGGGTTGCAGTTGGACGTAGTTGAGGAGCATCGCTGCGATGACTCCGGGGTCGCCCGGGTAGTGGTGGGCGAGGTCCACGTACGGGGCGTAGGCGCCGCCGAGGCGGGCGCAGGCGGCCGCGGTCTCGTTGACCGTGCGGGCCATCTCCTCGCGGTCGGCGGAGAGCAGCGCCGTGAGGACCTCGCGCAGGGCGGCCTCTTCGGGGTGGGCGTGCAGCAGGTCGACGTACGGCTTGAGGGAGTCGACGTCCAGGCCCGCGAGCAGTTCGGCGGTCTCGTCGGGGGCGCGGAAACCGCACAGGCCGTCGAACTCGGTGAGGGCGCAGATCAGTTCGGGTTTGTGGTTGGCGTCCTTGTAGTTGCGGTGCGGGGCGTCCATCGGGATGCCCCGCTCCTCCTCGTCCTCGTAGCCCTCCTTCGCCTGCTCCAGGTTGGGGTGCACCTGGAGGGAGAGGGGGGCTCCCGCGGCGAGGATCTTCAGCAGGAACGGCAGGCGGGGGCCGAACTTGGCGACGGCCGCCCGGCCGAGTTCCTGCTCGGGGTCCTCGTCTATGACTTCGGTGAGGGGACCGCGCGCGGTGCGCGAGGGCGCGCCCGGGTGGGCGCCCATCCACATCTCCGCCTGCGGCTCACCGGTCGGCTGCACGCCGAGCAGCCGCGGTATGGCGGTGGTCGAGCCCCAGGCGTAGGGGCGGACGGTGTTGTCGAGGCGGTCCATGGTGTGTCGTCTTCTCCGTACGTGCGGTGCTCGGCAGGCCTTCTTCACCAGGTGTGCGTCAGCTGGTGCGGACCAACATCAGGCCCTCGAAGCGAGCGCCAGGTAAACGGCGGCGAAATCCGTGACGGCGATCAGTTCCGCGAGGGTCTCCAGTTCGGAGCCCTCCTCGGGGTCGAGCTCGCTGATCGCGGTGTCGTGGCTGAGGGCGAGCTCACGGGCGGAGGGTGCGGCGGTGAGGCCGCCGGTCGGGCGGTCGCGCAGGAGCACGACGCGCGCGTGGAGGGCCTGTGCCTCCTCGACGCGGTCGCGGAAGAAGTCGTCGGGGTCGGCGCCCGCGGCGAGTGCGCCCGCGAGCAGGACGCTGTGGGAGGCGAGCGCCTCCGGAAGTTCGGCGGTGAGCGCGGGGCGGCCCGCCAGCTCCGCGAGGGCGGCGGTGAAGCGGCGGCCCGCGGGGCCCGCGGAGGTGCCCTCTGTCCAGATCACCGGGAGCGCTTCGGCGAGTTCGGCCGCGAGGGTCTTGGCGGGGTTGCCGTAGGTGGCGATGGCCGGGCCGCAGCGTTCGGCGACGCGGTCGAGGCGGTCGGCGACCTTCTGCAGCACCTCGGGTGGGGCGGAGACCAGACCGGTGCGGTCCAGCAGTGCGAGAAGCGGGGTGAGCAGCGCCCACAGGACGCCGGGGGCGGAGGCCGCCAGGGGCGACTCCGGCTCGTACGGGGCGGTCGCCATCGGTACGAACAGGCCGTGCGCGCCCTCCACCGCTTCCGTGATCGGAGTGCCGGCGGGGGCCACCGCGACGACGGAGCTGCCGCGCCGGTACGCCTGCTCGACCAGGAGTTCGAGGCCCGGCTCGTATCCGTCGGGTGTGGCGATCAGCAGGAGGTCCACCGGGCCCGCCCAGCCGGGCAGCTCCCAGCGCAGGGCGCCCCCGGCGGGGGCGACGCCGGTGGGAGTGAGCCGGCTGAAGGGACAGCTCGCGCCGGCGAGCGTGCCGAGCAGTTCGGCGACGCCGGTGGCGGCCAAACCGGGGCCGGCGATCAGGACGGCGCGCGGGCGGCCGTCCGGCTTCAGCTCCTGGATCCCGGCCTCCGCGGCGTGCCGGACCGCCGTACGCACACGGGCGCCGGCCTCCGCGGCGCCCCGGAGCAGCTCGCGCCGGTCGGCGCGGGCGAGCGCCTCCGGGTCGTCGAGCAGCGATTCGTCGAGCATGGGTCGGCAGCCTCCCGATCGCCGGTGTGTCGCCTGTATCGCGCCTGTATCGCCTTGTCGGCTGTGTCCTGGGTGCGCCGTGCGCCGCTTACGCGGGGCGGCGGGCCTCGTCGACGAGCAGTACGGGGATGCCGTCCCGGACGGGGTAGGCAAGGCCGCAGTCCTGTCCCGTACAGACCAGCTCGCTCTCCTGCTCCTTGAGCGGGGCGTGGCAGGCCGGGCAGGCGAGGATCTCCAGGAGGCCGGCTTCGAGCGGCATGGGGTGTCCTTTCGAACAGGGTTGATGCGGCCTGGTCAGCGTACCGCTGTGGGGGGTTGTGTGCCGGGGCGCTGCGCTGGCTTGGGGGGGCGGGGCGGCCGTTCTTTCGCCCCCGCCGCCCCTACCCGTCCCGTTCCTGGGGGCTTTGCCCCCCAGACCCCCGGTCGCCCGCAGGGCTCGTCCTCAAGCGCCGGACGGGCTGAAAGATCGATCGCCGGCCGGAGCGGATGACCTTCAGCCTCTGATGATTTCCAGGACCTCGTCCCTCGCCTTTGCCATCGTGGCCTCGTCCTTGGCCTCGGCGTTCAGGCGGAGGAGGGGTTCCGTGTTGGAGGGGCGGACGTTGAACCACCAGTCGTCGGCGGTGACGGTCAGACCGTCGAGCTCGTCGATGGTGAGGCCCTCGCGGCCCTCGTAGGCGGCCTTGATCGCGGCGAGGCGGGCCGTCTGGTCGTCGACGGTGGAGTTGATCTCGCCGGAGCCCGCGTAGCGGTCGTAGGAGGCGACAAGCTGGGAGAGCGGGCCGTCCTGGCCGCCGAGGGCGGCGAGGACGTGGAGGGCGGCCAGCATGCCCGTGTCGGCGTTCCAGAAGTCGCGGAAGTAGTAGTGCGCGGAGTGCTCGCCGCCGAAGATCGCGCCCGTACGGGCCATCTCGGCCTTGATGAAGGAGTGGCCGACGCGGGTGCGGACCGGGGTGCCGCCGTGCTCCCGGACGACCTCGGGCACCGACCAGGAGGTGATGAGGTTGTGGATGACCGTGCCGCCGCCGTGCTTGCCGAGTTCGCGGGCGGCGACCAGGGCGGTGACCGCGGACGGGGAGACCGGGTCGCCGTTCTCGTCGACGACGAAGCAGCGGTCCGCGTCGCCGTCGAAGGCGATGCCGAGGTCGGCGCTCTCCTCGCGCACGCGCTGCTGGAGGTCCACGATGTTCGCCGGGTCCAGCGGGTTCGCCTCGTGGTTGGGGAACGTGCCGTCCAGTTCGAAGTACATGGGGACGAGGTCCAGGGGCAGGCCGGCGAAGACGGTCGGGACCGTGTGCCCGCCCATGCCGTTGCCCGCGTCGACCACGACCTTCAGGGGGCGGATGGACGTCAGGTCGACGAGCGAGCGGAGGTGCGCCGCGTAGTCCTCCAACGTGTCCCGCTGCGTGATCGTTCCCGGTGTCGCGTCCGAGGTCGGGGCGCCCGAGTCGAGCCAGGACTCGACGAGTTCGCGGATCTCGGAGAGGCCGGTGTCCTGGCCGACCGGGGCCGCGCCCGCGCGGCACATCTTGATGCCGTTGTACTGGGCGGGGTTGTGCGAGGCCGTGAACATGGCGCCGGGCAGGTCGAACGCGCCCGACGCGTAGTAGAGCTGGTCCGTCGAGCACAGCCCGATTTCGGTCACGTCGACACCGCGCGCCGCCGCACCGCGCGCGAAGGCGCGCGAGAGGCCGGGCGACGAGGGCCGCATGTCGTGCCCGATCACGATGGCGTCCGCACCGGTCACCTGGACGAAGGCTGCCCCGAACAGCTCGGCCAGCGACTCGTCCCACTGGTCCGGGACCACCCCGCGTACGTCGTACGCCTTCACGAGCTGCGACAGATCAGCAGTCACGGCCAACCCTCCAGAAGTCCACTTCGGTCACCTCAAACTACCCGTCCGGGCTGACAATCCGCTGTGAAGCGGCTGATCGGACGCGCGTCCGTCACCCGGGAAACCGTGTCGGGGCAGTGTCGGGCAGTGTCGGGCAGTGTCGGGCCGTGTCGTGACGCGGGTGCAGCGTGCCGGGTCAGGGCAACATCCACTCCAGGACCGGCGAGCTCTGCCCCACCACGATCAGACACATGATCAGCAGCAGTCCGACACTCCATGGCAGAACCTTGCGCAGCAGGTCTCCCTCGCGGCCCGCGAGCCCGACGGCCGCGCACGCGATGGTGAGGTTCTGCGGCGAGATCATCTTGCCCAGCACGCCGCCCGAGCTGTTGGCGGCGGCGAGCAGTTCGGGGGACAGCCCCGACTCGCGGGCCGCGCTCACCTGAAGGGCGCCGAAAAGGGCGTTCGCCGAGGTGTCCGAGCCGGAGACGGCCACGCCGAACCAGCCCAGCACCGGTGACAGGAAGGCGAGTCCCGCACCGGCGGCCGCCACGAAGTGGCCGATCGTGGCCGCCTGTCCGGAGAGGTTCATGACGTAGGCGAGGGCAAGGACGGACGTCACGGTGAGGATCGCGAACCTCAACTCGTGGACCGTCGCCACCCATTCCTTGACGGCCACGCGCGCGTGCACCCCGAGAACGACGGCCGTGCACAGCCCGGCGAGCAGCACGAGCGTGCCGCCGGTCGAGACGACGGGCCAGGTGAATACATTGCCGCCGACCGGGTCTCCGTCCGGGTTCACGACGTCCAGGAAGGGCCAGTCGAAGGTGCGGGTCGCCTTGGCCAGCCAGTCCTTGACGGCGGGGATCTGGGCGACGGAGAAGATGGCGACGATCAGCGCGTACGGGGCGTAGGCGCGTACGACTTCGGGGCGCGGGTCCTCCTCGTCCAGGTCCTCGCTGCGTACGCCGGTCAGGACCGCGACCCGTACGGGCTCGGCGGCCGCCCTGCGCGCCTGCGGTACGGCGACCAAGGCGGCGGCTCCCGCCAAGGCCGCGCCGATGTCGGCGAGTTGCGCGGAGACGTAGTTCGAGGCGGCGAACTGGGCGATGGCGAAGGCGACTCCGCACGCCAGGGCGGGTACCCAGGTCTCGCGCAGTCCGCGCCGCCCGTCGACCAGGCCGACGAGCACCAGGGGGACGACGAGGGCCAGCAGGGGTGTCTGCCGGCCCACCACGGAGGCCACCGAGTCCAGGGGCAGGCCCGTGACTTGGGCGAGGGTGACGACCGGTGTGCCCATCGCCCCGAAGGCGACCGGCGCGGTGTTGGCGACGAGCGCGACGACGGCGGCGCGGACGGGGTCGAAGCCGAGCGCGACCAGCATCACCGAGCAGATCGCGACGGGCGCACCGAAGCCCGCGAGGGCCTCCAGGAGCGCGCCGAAGCAGAAGGCGACGACGAGCGCCTGGATGCGCGGGTCGTCGGACAGGCGCCCGAAGGAGCGGCGCAGGATGTCGAAGTGCCGGGTGCGGACGGTCATCCGGTACACCCACAGGGCGTTGACGACGATCCACAGGATGGGGAAGAGGCCGAAAACGGCTCCCTGGGCGGCACTGGAGAGCGTCTGGTCGACGGGCATGCCGTAGGCGAGACACGCGACGAGGGCGGCTGTCAGGAGGCCGATGAGCCCGGCCAGATGCGCCTTCATACGGACGCCGCCGAGCAGGATCAGCACGATGACCAGGGGCAGGGTCGCGACAAGGGCGGACAAGCCCAGCGAGTCGGCCACGGGTTCCAGTTCCTGGACGTACACGGGTACCTCCCCAGATTCCGTCATGCGGAAAGGGAATTCACGTCTGACGGAATGGTCGTGTCCGCGACAACTTCACGTCAATGGGCGTGCATCACCCAGTGGAACGGGGGGACCGATCGACCTCAGTTGTCCGGCGAGCGCAGCACGCGGAGATGGCCGCGGCGCGCGACCTCCATCGGGTCCGCCGTGCGGGCGCTGCCGCCGCCACCGGCCTCGGCGGCACGCCGCTGCGGACGGGCCGCCTCGCGCACCGCGTTGGCGAGCGCCTCGAGGTCGTCACCGCTGGGGCGGGAGGGACCCGAGGAGTCGGCGAGCCGCACGACCTCCCAGCCGCGTGGCGCGGTGAGGCGAGCGGAGTGCTCGGCGCACAGGTCGTAGCAGTGGGGTTCGGCGTAGGTGGCGAGCGGGCCGAGGACCGCGGTCGAGTCGGCATAGACGTACGTCAGCGTCGCGACGGCGGGACGGCCGCAAGCGGTGCGCGAACAGCGACGTACAGGGCTCACGACGTTGGACGGTACCGCACTCTTGAGCGGGCCGCGACGACTCTCCCCCAGGTCACCCCACCGTGTCGTGCTGTGAGACCGCCCACACACATCTCCGAACTTGCCGCGCTGACCTGGGGCGACATCCCGTGACGAGATGCCGAACAGAACTGAATCCGGTCACCAGTTGGTGCAAACCATGTCAAGTGTCATGTGAGCGGCGGTCTTGGAGAGATACGGAATCGAGCCCAAGCTTGGCCGGAATGGTCATCGGGCGACATCTGGCATGGGTATCGGACGCAATCCGGAGGGGACGTCGAGTGGCATCCGGAAGGGGCGACAAGCTGCGACCGGAGGGGAGGACGAGCGGCATCCGGGAAGGGCTCCGGGCTTCCTGCCACCGGTCTGCGGGCAGCCGCGTGGGGGCCGGGCGCGCGAACCTCGCGGGGACTACTCTTCGTCAGTGATGGACAACCCCGTACCGCCCCGCGCCGACGCACCAGGGCCCCGCCGTCGTGATCGCCACGGAAGGGGCATGCGCGGTCCTGTCGCGCCGCCCCAGGTGCCGCTGGCCGCGAGCCGTGCCGAGGTCTTCGCGGACCTGGTGCAGGACTCCGTGGAGCGGCTGGAGCGGCGCTGGCCGCAGCTCGCCGACATCGACTTCCTGGTCCTCGAAGTGCCCCGCCTGGACGGCTCCGGCGAGGGCTGGAGCGACGAGGCGGTGCCCCTGGGCGGCACGATCGCGGCGCACGAGGGCCAGCCCGCGCGCGTGGTCATCTACCGTCGCCCGGTCGAGATCCGCACCAAGGGCCGCGACGAGCGCGCCGCCCTGGTGCACGAGGTCGTCGTGGAGCAGGTCGCCGAGCTGCTGGGGCTGACACCGGAGACGGTCGACCCTCGCTACGGCGAGGACTGAGGACCGCCGGGTCCCCTTGAGGACCCGGCGGATCACCCGTGACTGGATCATCCGTACTGCGCCACCCGTACGGGATCACTGCTTCAGCAGCACCGAGAGATCCTGATCCGCTTCCGGCACCGCCACGGTCCCGTGGTCGTCCGGGAGGGTCTGGACGGTGAAGCCGGAAACGCCGTTCTGGGTGAGGGCGAGGGTTCGCGAGGCGTAGACGGAGCCGCCGGAGAGCCGCTCCACCGTCAGCGCGTACGTCCCCTTGAGGCCGCTCGGGACCGGTGCCTCGACGTTCTGGGTGGTGCCGCCCTTGATCGTGAACGTCTTCGTCGCCGCCGTACCGCCCTCGCTGCCGGCGGACGCGGTGACCTTGACCTCGGCGGTGCGGCCGGGTGCGGAAACGGCGAGCGTGGTGCCCTTGGAGCTGTTCTGGGCGACCGTCGCGCGCGCGGCCACCGGAGCGGTGGCCGGGATGAACGCCGTCTCCTGCTGGGCGCCCTTGCCCCGCACGACCCGCACGGCGGCGACGACCGGCACCGAGGTGCTGGTGGGTGTGAGGACCAGGGAGCCCGCCTCGCCGCGCGTGACGTCACCGAGGTCGAGCGCGGCGGTCATACCGGACTTGACGTGCAGCGACTCGCTCCCCGCGGGGGTGATCAGGCCCGTGGGCGAGGCCAGGCGCACCTTCAGGTCGGCGTCCTGGTCGCCGGGCACGAAGGCGACCAGGCGCACGGAGGTGGCGTCCTTCGGGATGCCGGGCACCACCAGGCTGCCCGCCGGGTCGGTGGCGGCGGCCAGCCAGTCACCGCCGGTCTCCTCGTCCAGGGCCTGCACGGCGGCGCCGACCCGGCCGCTGCGGACGGTCACATGCACGGTGAGGTCGGTCTGCGGTGTGTCGGTGAGCGTGTTCAGCAGGATCGGCTCGCTGGAACGGGGCTGGACCGTGATGCCCTCGCCCACCGTGGACTTGAGGGTGCCGTCCTTGCCGTACAGCTCGATGTCGACGACCGCGGCCGAGTCGTCGGGGTTGGTCAGGTGCACATAGTCGGTGCGGTTGTCGGCGGTGCTGGCGGCCGGGAACCAGAACTCGGTGTCCGGGGCGGTGCAGTTGGTGCCGAGCAGACCGCGGCCGGTGCCCGCCGCGACCTCGGTGGTCTCCTGGACGGTCCAGCCGGGCGCGAACCTGCCCTCGGCGATACCGACGAGGGCGGGCGCCTGTGCGCCCGAGCTGTCGCCGGTGGCCGGCTTGCCGGGTTCCTCGGGCTCCACGACGGGCTTGGCGGCCTTCTTGTCGCTCTTCTTTCCGCTCGCGGCGTCCGCCGACTCCTCGCCCGCGGCCTGGAGTTCGGCCTCGCCGCTGTCGCTCGTGCCCTTGGTGACGGGCGTGAAGGACGTGTACGTCGTCTCGGCGAGGTCGGAGGTGCTGGGCTGCGGGCAGAGCAGGCTGGTGCGCTCCACGGGCAGCTGCGCGGCCGCCTTGGCGGTGGCGCCGCCGGCGGCGGACGGCCCGTTCATCGAGGCGAATCCGGTGACGGCGGCGAGCGCGGTCGCGCCGGCGATCAGGGACAGGGTGGTGCGGTTCACTGCTGGCTCCCGTCGGGGCGCTCACTGTCGGTGCCGTGCGGCGGCTGCGGGGGCATCGGGGGCTGCGTCGGGTCGTACGTGGCGTCGTAGCCCTGCGTGTACGTCTGGTCGTACGGCGTCGTGCCCCCGTAGGCGTACGGGTCGTACTGCCCCGCCTGGTAGGGGTCCGCCTGGTACGGCTGCTCGTACGTGCCGGCCGGGTACTGCTGCCGGTCCTGGTACTGCTCGGCGTCGTAGGTGCCGTACTCGGCGCCCGCGTAGCTCGCGTTGTCCCACTCGCCGTACGCCGGCTGCTGGGGGACCGCGGCCGGCTCGCGCGGGACCTCCTCCTCCGCAGGAGGAAGGGTGTCGGGGTCCTGTGCGGCCTGCTCGGCCTCGGCCTCGGCCTCAGCCTCGGCCTGGGCGCGCAGGCGGCGGGCGCGGCGGCCGTCGCCCGTGACGTCCTGGGCGGCGGCGAGCGGCTCCTCGGGGAGGTCGTCGTCGATGTCACGGCGCCGCCCGGGCAGGGCGAGGACGACGAGGACCACGGCGAGCGCTCCCTGGGCCCACACCCAGCCGGTGTGGCTCATCGGGGCGTCGAAGGCGACGTCCAACTTGCCGCCGTTCGTGGGCAGTTCGAAGCCCTGTGCCCAGCCGTCGACCGTGGTGCGGGTGAGCGGCTTTCCGTCCAGGGTGGCCGTCCAGCCCTCGTCGGCCGTGTCGGCGAGGCGCAGGACGCGGCCCTCGGCCCCGGCGGGGACGGTGGTGTGCACCTCGACGGGTCCGGCGGCGATGGACAGCTGCTCGCCGGACTTGGGGACGATCGCGGCGCGCGAGACCTGCCGGTCGAGGCGCCACAGGGCGCTGCCGTCCTGCTGACTGAGCCGGGTCAGTCCCGGGGTGGCGTCCAAGACGCGGCTCACCTCGCGGGGCGCGCCCTTGCGGACCAGGACGTAGCGCACGGCGAAGCCGCCGAGCTGGTCGGCCTGGTCGGCGCCGGAACCGGCGACGAGGTTGGCGACGACCTTGTCGAGCTTGGTGTTCTCACCGCCCGCCGCCGCGAGTTCGGCGTCCCCCATGCGGGCGCCGGAGCCTCGTACGAGGGTGTAGCCGACCGTGGCGGTCGACTGGCTGTCGAGGACGAGGGTGCGGGCCTGGTCGCGGGTGCCGCTCTCCTCGGCGACGAACGCGGGTACCTGCACCGGGTCCCGGCGCTCCACGGGCCCGTCGGCGCCGCCGATGATCCATCCGGCGGCCACCAGCAGCGGGCCCGCGGCCGACGCGAACGCGATGAGGGCGGCGACCGGTTGGCGCCAGCCGAAGCTCTGCTCGGCCACGCGCGCGCGTGCCCCGTCGGCGCCCAGTGCGGCGGCGGCGAGCAGCGCGAGGCCGTAGACGAGGGTGGCGGGGCCGGCCCACGTCGAGCCGTTGGACAGCACGGCGAAGACGAGCGCCACCAGGGCGACGGCCCAGGCCGTCCAGATCCCGGCCTGACGCTGCGAGCGCATCAGGGCGGCCAGTGCCGCCAGCACGATGCCGATGAGCATCAGTCCGCTGACGGTCCCGGGGCCGCCGGGGCTGGCGCCGAGCAGGTCGAGTGCGGAGGCCGCGCTCTCGCCGTACGACAGACCGGCTTCCTCGAAGAAGCCGAAGGGGAGCAGCGTCAGCGACCAGGGGGCGAGGACCAGCAGCGGGGTGCCGAGCTGGGCCAGGAAGCGCGGTCCGTAGGCGATGATCTCCCTTCGGCGCACTGCCAGGAGCGCGATTCCGAGGACCAGGGCGATGGGCCAGATGATCGGCGTGAAGGCCGTGGTGAACGTCAGCAGCAGGGCGTACGCCCAGGTGGCGCGCCAGCTGCCGCGCGCCCCTGAGGAGTGGGTAAGCCCGCTCGCGGCGATGCCCGCGCGCGCGATGAACGGCAGCAGGATGGCGAGGAAGGCGGTGCCGATGCGGCCGCCGGCGAGGGCGCCGGTGGCGGCGGGCAGGAACGCGTACGCGACGGACGCCCAGGCGCGCAGCAGGCGCGACTCGACGAGGGGCCGGGAGGCGAAGTACGCGGTGAAGCCGGCCAACGGCACGGAGGCCACCAGGAGCACGGTGACGGCGAGCCCGGTGGAGCCGAGGAGCAGGGAGGACAGCAGCGCGACGAGCGCGAGATACGGCGGCGCGGACTGGGTGCCGCCGGCGCCCACCGGGTGCCAGGCGTCCACATAGCGCGACCAGAGCTCGGAGGCGTCGGCGGGCGCGGGCAGCAGCGCACCGCCCGCGAGCGCCCCGCCGCCGAGGAGATCACGGCAGGCGAGGAGCGAGACGAACAGCAGTACCAGGAAGAGCATCGGTCCCGGGTTGCGGGCGACGCGCTTGAGCCGGGCGAACTGCTCGATCTCCAGGAAGTCGGCGTCGTCGCCGCCGGGCCCGGACTCGACCGCGCCGCCGTGCCGTCCGACACCGGCGACGGCGTCGGGGTCGTCCTGGCCCACGAGGTTGCCCGCGACCTGTTCGAAGGTGGCCCGCACGGTCGCGCCGGGCGGCGGGAACAGCGGGCGCAGCTCGCCCTTGTCGACCTGGGGGCGGCCTCGTCTGCGACGGCCCGCGAGGATCCGCTCCGGGCGCAGCAGGGTGCCCAGCAGGCCGCGGATCTCGTCGACGGCCTGTCCGGGGACCTTGCCGACGAGGTAGGCGACCGTGCGCAGCAGGGTGCCGAGGACGAGCCGGACAAAGATCCAGGGCAGCTGTGCCGTACGGGCGTTGACGAGGAGGGTGTAGACGGCGCCCGCCTTGTCGACCTTGTGCGGGGAGGCGGCGGTACGGCCCACGCAGTCGACGGTGCGGCGCTCGCGGGAGGCGGCCTCGGCGTGCCGGACGACCGCTTCGGGGGCGACGAGGACGCGGTGTCCGGCGGCTTGGGCACGCCAGCACAGGTCTACGTCGTCGCGCATGAGGGGCAGTCGTCGGTCGAAGCCGCCGAGTTCCTCGAAGACGTCGCGCCGGATGAGCATGCCGGCGGTGGACACGGCGAGCACGGGGTGGACGTGGTCGTGCTGGCCCTGGTCCTGCTCACGGCGGTCCAGGCCGGTCCAGCGGCGGCCGGAGTTGGCGATGGTGACGCCGACCTCGAGGAGCGCCCGGCGGTCGTACCAGCCGCGGAGCTTGGGGCCGATGACGGCGACTTCCTTGCCGAGCTCCTGTTCGTTCTCCACGACGCGCAGCAGTTGGGCCAGGGCGTCGGGCTCAGGGGCCGAGTCGTCGTGCAGCAGCCACAGCCACTGCTGGGGCTCGCCGTGCGGGAACTCCGGCATGTCGTACGCGTCGTCGCGCCAGCTGCGGGTGACCGGGTCCCAGCCGCTGGGGCGCTTCAGGTAGGGCAGGTCGTCCGGAGTGAGCACACCCGCGTTGCGGGATGCCTCCTCGACGGCCTGGCCGAAGCCGGTGCGCCGGGCGAGGTGCAGCACCCGGTCGGCGCCGAGTGCGTCGGTGAGCAGCTGGGCGGAGTCGTCCGCGCTGCCGGTGTCGGCCGCCACGGCGTTCTGCACGGGGCGCTCCTGGCCGAGCAGCCCGGCGAGCGCCTCGGGCAGCCAGCGGGCGCCGTCGTGGGAGACGAGCACCGCGGTCACCACGTGGCGCGGGAACTCAGGGGTAGCAGCGTCGTGTTGGGCGGCTGCCGTATGGCTGTGCACGGACATCGAGGTACGGGCCCCGGTTCGATGGACTGCGGTGGACGCCTGTGTCCGGCGGGGACAGCGGGACGTCTCGGACGAGGGCCCACACTAACGGCTGGGCAGCACAGCGGCCCGCCGCCTGTGGATAACCCACCTGCGACGGGCCGTTCGTTACGTGTCGGTACGGATGGATCAGTACATGGATCAGTACATGGATCGGTACGGAGACATGTGCGCCGATCGGTCAGACGGCGGCCTCCTGCCGGTCAGACGGCGGCCTTCTTCAGACGGCGGCGTTCACGCTCGGACAGGCCGCCCCAGATGCCGAACCGCTCGTCGTTGGCGAGCGCGTATTCGAGGCACTCGGAGCGGACCTCGCAGGCGAGGCAGACCTTCTTGGCCTCGCGGGTGGAGCCGCCCTTCTCGGGGAAGAAGGACTCGGGGTCGGTCTGGGCGCACAGCGCGCGCTCCTGCCAGCCGAGTTCCTCGTCCGCGTCGTCGACCAGCAGTTGCTGCACCAGCTCGGTCATGTGCGCCCCTCGTCTGTCTTTCGCGTCCCCGTGATGCTGCCGTTCACCGTTTTCGGCTGAACGACACGAGTGAAATTACAAGTGTGCCGATCCGGGCCAGTCAAGCCGAGATCTGCTATTGAGCCCCTTATTCACTCTGCGGAACCAAGGCTATGCGGAAAGTGTTCAAATCGACATAAACCCTGACAGCCTCAGAAGTTCACACCGAGCGCTCAACCCGCCACCGAGAAGGACGCCAAGAAGTTCGATCTCGTTCCGACACGGACACCGATGCGAACCGGATCACATTTGGATCACGGAGTCACATCGAGGTTTGTGCGCCCGGTTGTGCGCCATGTGTCCGGGGCGGCTCCTGAACAAACCTTTCGCCCCACAGATGAACCGGATGAGGTGAAACATTTCTCATATAGCGGACACCAAGTTGACAGTCGGGGTGTGAGCCGATGTCCTTGTGGGCATGCTCGCGAACTTGGCACTCACCTCGACCCGCACCGCCGGGTCCCACGGTGCTGCCTTCGCTCGCTGTAGCTGTTGTTGCTGTCCCAGCTGTTGAGCCCTACCGCGCTCCGGCTGCCTCGTCCCACAGGGGCGACCTCTCGCCCGAACTGAGGCGAATCCCCTCCCCGTCCGCGACCCGGACGGAAATGGCCGCGACACCCCAGCACTCTCACGCCGAGGAACCACCGCACCCCATGAACAGCGACAACGACCTCCAGATCGCCGGCGACATCCTCGAAGTACCGCACCTGCTCCAGCCGCCGCGCGAGCACCCCGCCACCGTGGCCGAGTTCGCCGGCCTCGCCCGCTCCATCGCCGCCGACCGCTCGCAGTGGGCGCACCTCGTCCGGTACGACGCGACGTCCCGCTGGTACCACCGGCTGCGCACCGGCCCCGGTTACGAGGTGTGGCTCCTTTCCTGGGTGCCCGGGCAGGGCAGCGGGCTGCACGACCACGGCCGCTCCTCCGGCGTACTCACCGTCCTGGAGGGCGCGCTGACGGAGCGCACGGAGCGTGACACGCGCGCGTTGAAGGCGGGATCGCAACGGGTGTTCGCGCCCGGCTACATCCACGAGGTCGTCAACGACTCCCTGGAACCGGCCGTGAGCCTGCACGTCTATTACCCCGGGCTCACCGAGATGCCGATGCACGCGGCGCGCTGCGCGGTCGCCGAGGTCTCGTAACCGCCTCACGCGTTGTCGGACCCGCCTGCGAGACTGAGCACCATGCGCATTGTGGTTCTGGCAGGCGGCATCGGTGGTGCCCGGTTCCTGCGTGGTCTCCAGCAGGCCGTGCCGGACGCGGACATCACGGTCATCGGCAACACCGCGGACGACATCCACCTCTTCGGGCTGAAGGTCTGCCCGGACCTCGACACGGTGATGTACACCCTCGGCGGCGGTATCAACGAGGAGCAGGGCTGGGGTCGGGCCGAGGAGACCTTCCACCTCAAGGAGGAGCTCGCGGCCTACGGGGTCGGGCCCGCGTGGTTCGGGCTCGGCGACCGCGACTTCGCGACGCACATCGTGCGGACACAGATGCTGGGCGCGGGCTATCCGCTCAGCGCGGTGACGCAAGCCCTGTGCGACCGGTGGAAGCCCGGTGTCCGGCTGATCCCCATGTCCGACGACCGCGTGGAGACGCATGTCGCCGTCGAGATCGACGGTGAGCGCAAGGCGATTCACTTCCAGGAGTACTGGGTGCGGCTGCGTGCCTCCGTGCCGGCCGAGGCGATCGTGCCGGTCGGCGCGGAGCAGGCAGAGCCGGCACCCGGGGTGCTCGAGGCGATCGCCGAGGCGGACGTCGTGCTCTTTCCGCCGTCCAACCCCGTCGTGTCCGTCGGCACGATCCTCGCCGTGCCCGGCATCCGGGAGGCCATCGCCGACGCGGGCGTGCCCGTGGTCGGCCTCTCCCCCATCGTCGGGGGCTCGCCCGTGCGGGGCATGGCCGACAAGGTGCTGGCTGCGGTCGGCGTCGAATCGACCGCCGCGGCGGTCGCCGAGCACTACGGCTCGGGGCTCCTCGACGGCTGGCTCGTCGACACGGTCGACGCGGGGTTCGCGGAGCGGGTCGAGGCGGCGGGAATCCGGTGCCGGGCCGTGCCGCTGATGATGTCCGACCTCGACGCCGCGGCGCAGATGGCCCGCGAGGCGCTGGCGCTGGCGGAGGAGGTGCGGACGCCTTGAGCGGACAACTCCCTTCGGGGGAAGGGCTTGCGGGCGACGAGAGCGTCGCTTCCGGGTACCGGGTCTGGGCGTTGGCCGGGGTTCCCGAGGTTCGTCGGGGCGATGACCTCGCCAAGCTGATCGCCGTCGCCGAGCCCGGGCTCGTCGACGGGGATGTCCTTCTCGTCACCTCGAAGATCGTGTCCAAGTCGGAGGGGCGCGTGGTCGAGGCCGGCGACCGCGAGGCCGCCATCGACGCCGAGACCGTACGGGTCGTGGCGCGCCGCGGGGCCCTGCGGATCGTCGAGAACCGGCAGGGACTCGTGATGGCCGCCGCCGGGGTCGACGCCTCCAACACCCCCGCCGGGACCGTGCTGTTGCTGCCGGAGGACCCCGACGCGTCCGCGCGGGCGATCCGGGCCGGGCTGCGCGACACCCTCGGGGTCGATGTCGGCGTCGTGATCACCGACACCTTCGGCCGGCCCTGGCGCACCGGCGTCACCGACGTCGCCATCGGGGCCGCTGGCGTACAGGTGCTCGACGATCTGCGGGGCGGCACCGACGCGTACGGCAATCCGCTGAGCGCCACCGTGGTCGCCACCGCCGACGAACTCGCCGCCGCCGGTGACCTGGTCAAGGGCAAGGCCGCCGGGCTGCCCGTCGCCGTCGTGCGCGGACTGCCCCAAGTGATCTCCGAGGACGACGGCGAGGGGGCGCGGGCGATCGTGCGGGGCGGCCGCGACGACATGTTCCGGCTCGGCACGTCCGAGGCCGTACGGGAAGCGGTCACACAGCGGCGCACCGTACGGGCCTTCACGGACGAGCCGGTCGACCCGGGGGCGGTACGCCGGGCCGTGGCCGCGGCGGTCACGGCGCCCGCGCCGCACCACACGACACCGTGGCGGTTCGTCCTGCTCGAGTCCGAGGAGTCCCGGACGCGGCTGCTCGACGCCATGAAGGACGCGTGGATCGCGGATCTGCGACGGGACGGGAAGAGCGAGGAGTCCATCGCCAAGCGGGTGCGGCGGGGGGATGTGCTGCGCCGTGCGCCATATCTTGTGGTGCCGTGTCTGGTCATGGACGGGTCCCACACATACGGGGACGCGCGGCGTGACGGGGCCGAGCGGGAGATGTTCGTGGTCGCCGCCGGGGCGGGTGTGCAGAACTTCCTCGTCGCGCTCGCCGGGGAGCGGCTGGGCTCGGCGTGGGTGTCGTCGACCATGTTCTGCCGAGAGGTCGTACGGGATGCGCTGGGGCTGCCTGAGGGGTGGGACCCGATGGGGGCCGTCGCCGTCGGGCATGCGGCCGAGGAGCCGAGGGCCCGGCCGGAGCGGGATGCTGCGGCGTTCTTCGAGGTGCGGTGAGGGGGCGTCGGGAGCGCCTACTCTCGTAGGGCACCCCCTGGCACCCCCTGGCACCCCCTGGCACCCGCTGGCGCCACTGGCGCCCCTGGCACTTCTGGCACCCGAGCACTTCTGGGAACTCATCCGTGGCTGGTCGTTTCGCTCCGCGGCCGACGCGTACGACTGTGCGCGGCGGGGATGTCGGCGTGCCCGGGGGTGTGCCTCGGCAGGCTGCCGGGGTCGGGCTCACTCGTACGTGGACTCCGTCCGGGCCGCTCGATCTCGGGCTCGTGCTCGGGCCGCTGCGGCGGGGGCCTGCCGATCCGACCTTCCGTGCGACGCC
Organism: Streptomyces sp. NPDC048275; assembly: GCF_040652275.1. Lineage (NCBI taxonomy): Bacteria > Bacillati > Actinomycetota > Actinomycetes > Kitasatosporales > Streptomycetaceae > Streptomyces > Streptomyces sp. NPDC048275. The sequence continues at coordinate 60,157 of NZ_JBEZLR010000036.1, read as the reverse complement.
GGACGGGTCCGTGTGGCGGGCCAGCCTGACGCCCGCCGGGGCCGGGACCCTGCGGGTCTCGTTGCGGGGTGGGGTGGTGCGGGGTGAGGCGTGGGGGCCCGGGGGCGAGTGGCTGCTCGAACAGATGCCCGAGATGCTTGGTGCGGCGGACGATCCCGGCGCCTTCGAGCCGCGGCATCGGGTGGTCGCCCATGCGCGGCATCGGCGGCCGGGGTTGCGGCTGACCCGTACCGGGCTGGTGCTGGAGTCGCTCATTCCGTCTGTGCTGGAGCAGAAGGTCACCACCGACGAGGCATATCGAGCGTGGCGGTTGCTCGTACGGAAGTACGGGGAGCCGGCGCCGGGGCCCGCGCCGGAGCGGATGTACGTCATGCCGGCGCCGCGGACCTGGGCGCTGGTCCCGTCCTGGGAGTGGCATCGGGCCGGGGTCGACAACAAGCGGGCGTCGACGATTCTGCGGGCCGTTCGGGTGGCTGGGCGGCTCGAGGAGGCGGTGGGGATGGAGCCGGGCGCTGCGCAGGCGCGGTTGGAGTTGGTGTCCGGGATCGGGCCGTGGACCTCGGCGGAGACCGTGCAGCGCAGTCATGGGGCGGCGGATTCGGTGACGGTCGGGGATCTTCATCTGCCGGGGATCGTGGGGTATGCGCTGGCGGGGGATCGTGAGGCGGATGACTCCGTGATGTTGTCGCTGCTGGAGCCGTATGCGGGGCAGCGGCATCGGGCGGCTCGGTTGATTTTGTTGTCGGGGCGTACGCCGCCGCGGCGGGCTCCGCGGATGCGGCGGGGGGATATCGGGCGGTTGTGAGGGGGCGAGTGTGGGGTGGGGGGGGTGCGGGTGGGGGTGGGAGGTTTTCGCCCCCGCCGCCCCTACCCGTCCCATCCTTCCGGGGCTCCGCCCCGGACCCCGCCAGGGGCGCTGCGCCCCCTGGACCCCCGCACGCCCCCTGGACCCGCGCACGGGGGGGCTTCGTCCCTCTGAACCCCCCAACCCCCCGCCTCGCCCGAAAGGCTCGTCCTCAAGTGCTGGACGGGCCGGAAGGGCAAGCCCCGTCTACTGGTCCGAGGAGAAGCGGACCGCGCCGCCGGGAATCCGGGCGTCGCACCACACCCGTACGCCCTCGCGGAGTTCGTTGTCCGGGCCGATTTCCGCGCCGTCGCCGATGACCGTGCCGGTGAGGATGGTGCGTTCGCCGATGTGGGCGCGGGCGCCGATGAGGGAGTCGGTGATGACGGCGCCGGGTTGGACGACGGCGCCCTCCAGGATCGTGCTGCCCGTGACGCGGGCGCCCTCGCCGACGTATGCGCCGTCGCCGACGACCGTGCCGCCGGTCAGCTTGGCGTCCGGGGCGACGGTGGCCGTGGGCAGGATCAGGCGGTCGCCGCAGCGGCCGGGGACGGCCGGCGAAGGGGCGCGGCCGAGGACGAGGTCCGCGGAGCCGCGTACGAAGGCCTGAGGGGTGCCCAGGTCGAGCCAGTAGGTGGAATCGACCATGCCCTGGAGGTGAGCTCCCGTGGCCAGCAGGTCGGGGAAGGTCTCGCGTTCCACCGAGACCGGGCGCCCCTCGGGGATCGTGTCGATGACCGAGCGGCGGAAGACGTACGCCCCCGCGTTGATCTGGTCGGTGACGATCTCCTCGGGGGTCTGGGGTTTCTCCAGGAAGGCCGTGACGCGGCCGGTGGCGTCCGTGGGGACCAGGCCGTACGCGCGCGGGTCCTCGACACGGGTGAGGTGGAGGGAGACGTCCGCGCCCGTCGTCTCGTGCGTACGGACCAGGGCCGGGATGTCCAGGCCGGTCAGGATGTCGCCGTTGAAGATCAGTACCGGGTCGTCGGGACCCGAGTGGAGGCGCGCGGCCACGTTGCGGATGGCGCCGCCGGTGCCGAGGGGCTCCTCCTCGGTGACGTACTCGATGTGGAGACCCAGCGCCGAGCCGTCACCGAAGTACGGCTCGAAGACCTCGGCCAGGTAGGAGGTCGCCAGGACGATGTGCTCGACGCCTGCCGCCCTCGCCCGCGCCAGCTGGTGCGTGAGGAAGGGGACCCCGGCCGCCGGAACCATCGGCTTGGGGGTGTTGACCGTGAGCGGGCGCAGCCGGGTGCCTCTGCCGCCGACCAGGAGGATCGCTTCTGTCACCTGTCGTCTCTGCTTCCTGCCGGGACCGGCCGAAGGGTGCTTCGGCCGGCCAGTGTATGCAGTCCGTTCGATGGTGCCTTCGACGGCAGTGGGGTGTCCTCGATGGCTGTGGGGGAGGGAGAGAGACCCGCACGACTGGCTCTGTTTCCGGTGACCTCCGGCCTTCAGCGGCCCTGGTAACGGGCCGCGTCCTTCCGAGCCGAGCCGAGCTTTCCGTAAAGGGCCCGTCCTGGGCACTCCGTGGCGAACCCGTCCCGATGGCCGGAGATCACATTCAGTCGTACGTTCTTTCCTTTTCGGTAGAGATTGCCACCACCGGACGTCAGGTATGTCTTGCCCTTCGGATTGGCTCCGAAGAGACCGAGCTTCCATGCGGTGAGCCGTGCGATGGCGGTCAGCGCGGCGGCGGACGGCTTCGCCTTGCCGAAGCTGCCGAGGACGGCGATCCCCATGCTGTTGGCGTTGAAACCGAGGGTGTGGGCACCCTTGACGGCCTTCGCCACGCCCCCGGCACGGCCTTCGTAGATGTTTCCGCACTTGTCGACGAGGAAGTTGTAGCCGACGTCGCGCCAGCCACTGCTCACTACGTGGTAGCGGTAGATACTGCGGATGACCGAAGAAGCTTGTGAGCAACGGTAGTTGTTGCCGGATGCGGAGTGGTGGACGAAGGCGGCCTTCACCTTTTTGGTATAGACGAAGCCGCGCTCGCGCAGGCTCTCGTTCGCGCCCCAGCCGCGCCGGGTGATGATCTTCGGGCGCTCGCCGATGTATGGCTTCCCCATCGGCTCGCCCTGGTTCAGCGCGAGGGCCTCCCGCTCGGTCTCGCTCTGGGAGAGCGCCGGGATCTCGGTGGCGCCGAGGGGCGCGAGGGCGGCGTTCTCGGCGCTCGCGGTGGTCGTTTCGACGGTGGAGGCATCCAGGTCGGCGCTCAGTACGCCGGTGCGCCCGGCGTCCGCCGGAGTGTTCCCCGACGGGGGCTCCGCGCCGGGGTCCACGAGTTCGAGACGCAGGCCTCTGGGGAGTGGCCGGCCGCCGGGCAGAGGCGCCCTTTGGTCCACCTCCGCCTGGACGCGCACCTCTACGCCGTCCGAGTCGCCCACCCACAGCGGCGCCGTGGAGCCGCGGACCCGGCCCGAGTCACGCTCGGCGGTGTCCGGGTCGGCCGCGTGCTCGTGGTTGTGGGTCTCGACGTCCTGCCATGGGGACCAGTCAGTGGTTCCGGTGGCACGGGTACGGACCTGGACCCGGCCGTGGAGTTCGGCGCCCGGGTCGTCCCAGATGACGCCGACGAGCGAGAACGACCGTACGTCCCGTCTGCTAAGCCCCTGTTCGGGCGCGGCCGAACCGAACGCGCGCACGCCGTCCAGCGGGACGAGGGGGAGGGATTGGGTGCTGCCCTGGACGGCGGGCTCGGTCGTCGCCGCCTGGAGTCCGGGGCCGGCCTGTGCCGGGGCGGACAGGGCCATGGGAAGGGCGAGAGCGGCCGCGCACGTGACGCCGACCGAGGAAGCAAGGAATCCACGCATGCCCCCGATCGTGGACATAGTCATACAAATCTGTCCATTGGTGAATTGACGGACCGTCGGGGCGCGCTCGGCCGAACCGGTGGCCCGGCAGCCGCGTCGCACCGGCCGCCCCCGCGTACGCTTGCGCGCGTGAACGCCACCGACCGCACCCCTGCCGACCTGCTGCGATCCGCGCTCGCCGTGGACCCCGCGCGCCCTCTGGTGACCTTCTACGACGACGCCACCGGTGAACGTGTCGAATTGTCCGTGGCCACCTTCGCCAATTGGGTGGCCAAGACCGCGAATCTCCTCCAGGGCGAGTTGTCCGCCGAGCCCGGCGATCGGCTGGCGCTGCTGCTGCCCGCGCACTGGCAGACGGCGGTATGGCTGCTCGCGTGCTCCTCGGTGGGTGTGGTCGCGGATGTCGGGGGTGATCCGGCTGCCGCCGGCCTCGTGGTCAGTGGGCCGGACACGCTGGAGGCGGCGCGTGCGTGCTCCGGGGAGCGGGTGGCGCTCGCGCTGCGTCCGCTCGGGGGGCGCTTCCCGCAGACCCCCGCGGGATTCGCCGACTACGCCGTGGAGGTGCCGAGTCAGGGGGACCGGTTCGTGCCGTACGCGCCGGTGGACCCGGAGGAGCCTGCGTTGACCGTCGCCGGGGCCGGGCACACGGGTGCCGAGGTCGTCGAGCGGGCCCGCGCCGATGCGGGGCCGCTCGGGCTGACGGGGCCTGGTTCGCGGCTGCTGTCGGGGCTTGCGTATGACACGTGGGAGGGGCTGAGCGCGGGGTTGTACGCGCCGCTCGCGGCCGGGGCGTCCGTGGTGCTGTGCCGGAATCTGGAGCGGCTGGGCGAGGATGCGCTGACCAAGCGGATCGAGAGTGAGCGAGTGACGGCGACGGCGCTCCGGTAGGACCTGTCCGGCCGGACAGGTCCTGGGTGGGGCGGGTGTTGGTTGCGGGGATTCCTTTCCCGGCGGGGCGCTCCTGCGGGGATCCGTAACGCCGTGCCGCCGGGAGGTTGTCCGGAAGCTGCGGGCCGTCGCGGCCGGGCGCACGGTTCCCCGCACCCCTGACGGGGCCCGCCCCCGGACACCCCACCAGATGCGCACCCACGCCGCGCCCGGCCCCGCCAGAGGCCGTCTCGAAACTGCCGGGCCGTCGCGGCCGGGCGCACGGTTCCCCGCACCCCTGACGGGGCCCGCCCCCGGACACCCCACCAGATGCGCACCCACGCCACGCCCGGCCCCACCAGAGGCCGTCTCGAAACTGCCGGGCCGTCGCGGCCGGGCGCGCGGTTCCCCGCACCCCTGACGGGGCCCGCCCCCGGACGAGGGTGCACCCGTGCGAAGTCGCGCGGGGCGTCGGCCGCGTCGTCTGACGCGGGGCGGCCGGGGTCATCCGTTCGGCGCAGTATCGGTCACCCTCATGGGCGGCCCCGGGACATGGTCGTAGGAGCACGCACCGTCGCACGGGACGCTCGTACGCCATGAGGGGGGACTCAGACGTGATCGACAGCGCAGGCACGTCTTCCGGGCAGCCGGAGGGGTCGGGAACGGGGGCGTCGCCGACCGGCGACGGGCTGATACGCCGGCGGCGGCGCTGGCTGCGGTACTCGACCCTCGGTCTCACCGTCCTCGTATTCGGCGCCGCCGGAATCGGCTGGGCCGTGTACGAGAAGCTGAACGCGAACATCACGCCGGACGAGGCCGCCGCCGCCGAGCTCGCCCGCTACGAGAAGGAGCGGCCCACCGCTCTGGTGCGCGACGCGCAGAACATCCTGCTGATCGGGTCGGACTCGCGGTCGGGGGAAAGGAACCAGCAGTACGGGAGGGATACCGGGACCGAGCGGTCGGATACCGCCATTCTTCTGCATCTTGGCGCGAACCGGCACAGCGCGACCGCCGTCTCGCTGCCCCGTGACCTGATGGTGGACGTGCCGAGCTGCCGCCGGCCCGACGGCAGCCGCACCCGGCCCATGTTCGCGATGTTCAACTACGCCTTCGAGACGGGTGGCTCGGCCTGCACGATCCGGACCGTCGAGAAGCTCACCGACATCCGCGTCGACCACCACGTGGTCGTGGACTTCAGCGGGTTCAAGGACATGGTCGACGCCGTGGACGGCGTCGAGGTGTGCCTGAAGGAGCCCATCGACGACAAGGACGCCCAGCTGAAGCTGCCCGCGGGCAAGGTGCTGCTCGACGGTGAACAGTCCCTCGGCTACGTACGCGCCCGCAAAAGCCTCGGCGACGGCAGCGACACCGACCGCATGGACCGTCAGCAGCGATTCCTGGGCGCGCTGGTCAACAAGGTGCAGAGCAACGGCGTCCTGCTCAATCCGGCGAAGCTCTATCCCCTGCTCGACGCGGCCACCTCGTCGCTCACCACGGACCCCGCCCTGGCGAACCTGCGCGGTCTGTACGACCTGGTTCGCGGCCTGCGCGATATCCCCGCGGAACGTGTGCAATTCCTGACGGTGCCGCGGACTTCCTACGTCCACAACGCCAATCGCGACCAACTCGTGGAACCCGAGGCCGACAAGCTCTTCGCCCGACTGCGCGAGGACGCCCCGGTGGCCGTCAGCCAGGACCTTCCGGATGATTCAACCGACATGAGCAGAAATACGGCATCGGGACGTCCGAGCAGTGCGGAGAACTCGAACAGGGGTGGTGATGACGGCACACACGACTCCCCATTCGATTACGAAGAGGAGTCGCGCGACGACGGGAAGTCGGGCGGAAAGCGGGCTTCCGGCTCCGCCGACACCGCCACTCCCATGCCGACTTTCCGCGGGAACACGGCGGCCGAGGACGCCTGTGAGTAAAGCGCACACCAAGCGGGGAACCGCGGAACTAAGAAGTCTCTGAGAAATAGGGCGGATTGCCCAGTTGTAGGCACATCGAATTGGTCACCTTCGTCGCTGGACATCGAACTGGGCGGATAGTGTGAGCGATCCGGTGCACCCGGCCACGAGGTCCGTCCTGGGGGTCGCGCACTGGTTGACCGAGACCCGAGCGCCTTTTGAGGGGGAAGGGCGCCGCGTGGCCCCGACGGAGGATTCAGACAACCGTGGACGCGCAAGGCCGTGGGCGGGCGGACGACATCGATCCCGCAGACCAGTGGGTACTCAATCCGAGCACCGGCGAATACGAACTGCGACTGACTCCTTCCGCACCGCAGTCGGGAGTCCCCAGACCGCGCCGCGGATCACCCGCGGAAGCCGCGGGGGGAAGGCGTGCGCGTAGCGCGCCAGGTCGCGAGAGTCCCGCGGCTGCGGGCACCGGCGTGCCCGGGCCGCGCCGACGCCGCGGCACCCCGGAGGAACCGCCGCCGGGCCGCCGCCGCACGCGGACGAAGCCCAAGAAGTCGAGGGCGAAGAAGATACTTCTGTGGACCGGCGGCACCATGGCCTTCGTCCTGGTGGGCGTCTCCGCCGCCGCGTACGCCTACCTCAAGCACCTTGAGGGCAACGTCAGCACGACGGACGTCGGCAGCGCGGGCAAGAAGGGCTTCAGCAAGGACGAGGCCTTCAACATCCTGATCATCGGCACGGACAAGCGCACCGGCTCGGGCAACGAGGGCTACGGCGACACGGGCAGCGTCGGGCACGCCGACACCAACATCCTGCTGCACGTCTCCAAGGACCGTACGAACGCGACCGCGTTGAGCATTCCGCGTGACCTGATCGTCGATGTGCCCGACTGCACGACGAAGGATTCGGACGGCACCGAGACAGTCATCCCGGGCACGCAGAACGTCCGCTTCAACACGAGCCTCGGCCAGGACGGCCGGAACGCGGGCTGCACCATGCTCACGGTCAAGGAGGCCACGGGCATCACGCCCGACCACTTCATGATGGCCGACTTCAACGCGGTCAAGACGCTGACCACCGCGGTGGACGGCGTCGAGGTCTGCCTCGCCAAGGACGTCGACGACGACGACTCGCATCTCAAGCTCTCCAAGGGCAAGCACACGATCCAGGGTGAGACGGCGCTCGCCTTCCTGCGCACCCGGCACAGTTTCGGCAACTCGGGTGACCTCGACCGCATCAAGGTGCAGCAGCAGTTCCTGGGTTCGCTGATGCGCAAGATGTCCTCCAGCGACACTCTCACCAGCCCCACCAAGCTGGTGAAGCTGGCGGAGGCCGCCACCAAGGCGCTGACCGTGGACACCGGCATCGGCAAGGTCAGCACGCTCAAGGACGTGGCCCTGGAGTTGAAGGAGGTGCCGCCGAAGAACATCTCCTTCACCACGGTGCCGGTCGTCGACAACCCCGCCGAGACGGTCAAGGCGACGGTCGTCGTCGACCCGACCAGGGCTCAGCCGGTCTTCGACCTGATCAGGGACGATGTGTCGTTCACCGCGGTGAAGCAGAAGGCCAAGAAGGAGAAGGCCGCGGTGACCGCCCGCCTCAAGGGCACCCGTTCCTCGGCCGCCGACATCCGAGTCAACATCTACAACGGCGGCGCCGAGTCCGGCAGCGCACAGGAGACTCTCAACTGGCTGCAGAATGATGAGGGCGTGACCAAGTCCAGCCAGCTCGGAAACGCCGACGAAACACTCAGTAAGACGACCCTGGAGTACTCTCCCGACCAGGCCGATCAGGCGCGCAAACTGGCGGATCTCATGGGGTTGTCCGCCTCGGCGATGAAGCCTGGCAAGAGCGAGACGAACTCACAGGGTCTGCCCGCGATCGTGCTGACCCTGGGCAAGGACTTCAAGGGCGCCGGGGTGTCCATGACGACGCCGACGACGGCGCCTTCGACTGTCGAGAAGTCCACGGCGGACAAGACGGTGTGCGCCAGTTGATGACCTAACGGGTCTGTCGAGCGTCTAAGAAGACGCAGGAGTGTCCGAAGCGGCCGCGGAGGCGTCCGCACCGGGCGCAGTCGTGACCGCACCGGACGTAGGGGTGTCCGGTGCGAGGCGCGCGCGTCCGGCAGGGCGCGGGACGACGGACCCGTTTGTCAGGTGCAGGGTGGGGAGGGGCAGGAAGATGGCGCGAAGCGGTGTGCGTGGGAAGGGGGCTCGACCACGTGTCCGGCAGGCCGGTGATCTGGGCTGGGACGACGGCCTGTACGACAAGGACGGGAATCCCGCCGACGGAGGTGGCGATCCCCCCGAGGGGCGTGGCAATCCCGTCGGCAGTGGTGGCGATGCCTCCGGCAAAGGCGGCAATCCCACTGACGAAGACGGTGATTCCGCCCAGGGGAGCGGTGGTCGTGCGGACGAGAAGGGCGGCGGTCCGCCGTCCGAACCCCGGGGCCAGGGTCGGCACGGTGGTGGCAAGGGACGGCCACGGCGCAGACGTCGCGTCCTGCGCTGGTCGGCGACGGTCCTGTCGGTACTGATACTTGGGACCGCGGGCGCCGGTTACCTCTACTACCAGCATCTGAACGACAACATCAAGAAGGAAGACCTGTACCTCGGCGACGACGAGGACCGGCCGGCCAAGAGCAAGGCGAACGCGGCCGGGCAGACCCCGCTGAACATCCTTCTGATCGGCTCGGACGCCCGGGACACCAAGGAGAACCAAAAACTCGGCGGCGCCAAGGACACCTTCGGCGGCATCCCGCTCGCGGACGTCCAGATGCTGCTGCACCTCTCCGCCGACCGCACCAACATGTCGGTGATCAGCATGCCGCGCGACACGCTGGTGGACATCCCCAAGTGCACCGACCCGGACAACGACGAGGTGTACGAGGCGTCCACCGTGCCGGTGATGACCAACCGGTCGCTGGGGCGCGGTGGTCCGGGCTGCACGGTGGCCACCTGGGAGAAGCTGACCAAGATCCACATCGATCACTTCATGCAGATCGACTTCTCGGGTGTGGTGTCGATGGCGGACGCGATCGGCGGCGTCCCGGTCTGCGTGGACGCCAACATCGAGTCCAAGGACAGCGAGGGCCACGGTTCCGGGCTGAAGCTGACGGAGGGCACGCACTCCGTCAAGGGCGAGCAGGCCCTGCAGTGGCTGCGGACGCGGTACGGCTTCGAGGACAACACCGACATCGGCCGGGCCAAGGCCCAGCACCAGTACATGAACTCGATGGTCCGCCAGCTGCGCAAGAACGCCACAATCACCAACCCGGGCAAGCTGCGCAGCCTCGCGGAGACGGCCACCAACGCACTGACCGTCGACAAGGGCCTGGGCACGGTGAAGGAGCTCTACGACCTCGGCACCCAGCTCAGGAAGGTCGAGCCGAAGCGGATCACGATGACCACGATGCCCTGGCAGCCGGCCGTGTCGGACATCAATCGTGTGGAGCCCAAGCCGGTCGAGGCCGAGCAGTTGTTCCGGCTGGTCCGCGAGGACATCGCGCTCGACGGCAAGGACAAGAAGAAGGCGACGACCGAGGAGAAGGCGCCCTCCGACCCGGCCGCGGCGGACGACCAGATCGGCGTGACCGTGCAGAACGGCACCCGGACCGACACGCTGGCCCCGGTCGGCGGGCGTGCGCGCACGGTGAGCCAGTTGCTCGTCGACGAGGGCTTCACCCAGGCGTCGGCGGAGACGACGACGGCGACCTCCGAGGCCACCACGGTGATCCGCTACCCGAGCGCCGACCTTGAGGGCGACGCCCGAGCGGTCGCCAAGGCGCTGGGGATTCCGACGAGTTCGGTGAAGAAGTCGACGGACGTCTCCGGTGTCACGCTGGTGGTCGGCGCCGACTGGCGCGACGGTACGACGTACAAGGCACCGGTGAAGGACGACACCACCCCGGAGTCCGCGGACGCGCTCAACGGCGCCGACACCGACGCCTGCATGCATGTGAACCCGAACTACATCTGGTCGTAGGCCGGTTGGGTGAACAGTTGGGCCCCTCTCGATCCGAGAGGGGCCCAACTGTCGTACAAAAAGCCTTAGTTGGAGGCGGCCTCGGCGGAGGTCTCGGTGGAAGTGAGAACCGCCGGGCGGCGCGATGCGATGACCTTCTTCGCCAGCGCCTTCGGGCTGGCGAGGAAGCCGAAGCCCCACGACATGTGCATCGTCGCGAGGGCGACGGGGATCTGGGCGCGGGCCTTCAGCGGCAGCCCCTTGCCCGCGGGCAGCGAGCCCGCGACTATCGCCGCGAGATAGCCGCCGGGGATCAGGAAACCCCAGGGCGTCAGCGCCGCGCCCACCACGACGCCCGCCGCGATCGCGCACACGGCGGTCGGCGGGGCGAGGTAACGCAGGTTGATGGAGCCCTCGTGGTAGCGGGCGACGACATGCCGCCAACGCCCGTAGTCCTTGTACTGCTTGGCGAGGGCCTTGACCGACGGCCGCGGCCGGTACGACACCTTCAGCTCGGGCGAGAACCAGATCAGCCCGCCCGCCTCCCGGATCCGGAAGTTCAGCTCCCAGTCCTGGGCGCGGATGAACTCCTCGTTGTAGCCGCCCTGCCGCTCCAGCGCCTCGCGCCGGAAGACACCGAGGTACACCGTCTCCGCCGGTCCCGCCTCGCCACCCGTGTGGAAGGCGGCGTTGCCGACGCCGATCTTCGAGGTCATCGCGGCGGCGACCGCGTGCTCCCAGTCGTTCTCGCCCTCGGCGTGCATGATGCCGCCGACGTTCTGCGCGCCGGTCTCCTCCAGGAGGCGTACGGCCGTCGCGATGTAGTTCGGCGAGAGCATGCCGTGCCCGTCCACGCGCACGACGACCGGGTGCCGGGACGCCTTGATCGCCGCGTTGAGCGCGGCGGGGGTGCGGCCGGTCGGGTTCGGCACGGTATGGACGCGCTTGTTCTCATGGGACGCCGTCTCACGTACGAGCTCGGCGGCGATCTCCTCGGTACGGTCCGAGGACGGACCGATGGCGATGACCACCTCCATCTCGCCGTCGTACTGCTGCGCCAGGATCGCTTGGACGGCCCCGCGCAGATGCCGTTCCTCATTGAGGACGGGCATGATCACGGATACGGCGGGGGGCTGCACGTCAGACTTGTCGCTCATCGGACGTCACGTTACCGCGAATGGGGGACACGGGCGCGCGCCGCCCGGTCCACGAGCCGGGCAGCAGATCGTATGGACCTACGGTGCTCACGGATCCCACGCCCAGCCTCGCGGAGGTGTCCCCCCCTTGTCCACGCCGCCCCGGTCCCCCGCCCGCCCCCGGACTCGCCCCCAGCCGTCACCCGCCCGGCGGCCCCCCGTGCAGCGGCCCCCCGTACGGAGGAAGAAGCCGCGCTGGGCCATGCGGGTGGTCACCACGATCTCGGTGGTGGTCCTCGCCTCGGCGGGCATCGGCCACGCGGTCGTCACCAGCCTGGACGCGGAAATCGCACGGGTCGACCCCTTCAAGGACATGAAGAACCGCCCCGCGGCGGGCCACGGCATGAACGTCCTTCTGGTCGGCACCGACGGCCGCGACCGGATCACGGAGGCGGAGCGCCGGAAGTACCGCCTCGGCGGCGCCCCCTGCCACTGCACCGACACGGTCATGATCGTGCACATCGCGGAGGGCCGGGAACGCGCCAGCATCGTGAGCCTGCCGCGCGACTCGTACGCCGAGACGCCCGCGCACACCGACCAGGTGACCGGCAAACAGCACGGCCCGCACCCGCTCAAGCTCAACGCGGCGTACGCGGAGGGCGGCCCGCAGCTGACCGTCCGCACCGTGGAGAGCATGACCCACGTCAAGATCGACCACTATCTGGAGGTCGACTTCACCAGCTTCATGCGGACGGTGGACGTGCTGGGCGGCGTGGAGGTCTGCACCGTACGGCCCCTGAAGGACTCGTACAGCGGACTCGACCTTCCGGCCGGCTCGCACACGCTCAACGGCGGGCAGTCCCTCCAGTACGTCCGCTCCCGGCACGTCGACGGGGCCTCCGACCTCGGCCGGATGCAGCGCCAGCAGCGGTTCCTGGCAGCGCTGATCGAGCGGGCCACGTCCTCCGGGGTGCTGCTGAACCCGCTGAAGTTCCGCGACGTCACCCGGGCCGTGCTCGGCTCGGTCCGCGCGGACAAGGGGTTCGGCACGGACGAGCTGCTGGAGCTCGGGCGGGCGATGCGGAACTTCTCCCTCTCCTCCTCCGAGTTCACGACCGTGCCGATCGGGAAGATGGGATACGCCGTCAAGGGCATCGGCTCGACCCTGAAGTGGGACGAAGAGAAGTCCGCCCGCCTCTTCCAGTCGCTGCGCGACGACCAGCCGCTCGCGGCGCCCCGCAAGACGGAGCGCGAGGTGGAGCGTGCCAAGGCCCTGCCCGTCGACGTGGCCCCGCAGCAGATCCGGGTCCAGGTCGAGAACGGGACGCCCACGGAGGGCCTCGCCAGACGCGTGGACGGCGCGCTCGCCGCCACCGGGTTCCGTACGACGCGGCAGCCCGTCAACGCGCCCGACCGGACCTTCAAGCGCACCGTCATCGCCTATGACCCGCGCTGGGACCGCTCAGCGAAGTCCCTCGCGACCGCGCTGCCCGGCAGCGAGCTGCGCGCGGTCAAGGGGCGGGGGCCGCTGATGAAGGTGATCGTGGGGGCGGACTTCAAAGAGATCGAGCGGGTGCGGGCGGAGGATCCGCAGCGGGGGGAGGCCGGGGTGGTGACAGGGGATCAGGTGGTTTGTCCGTAGTCAGCGGTTGGTTGTCCGTAGTCACTGGCCGGCTTGCCCGTTGTGACTGGTTGATCTGTTCGTTGTCACTGAGCGGCGGCGGTCTCAGTCGTCCAGGCCCTTCGCCGCGCGCCGCTCCCGCAGCTCCAGGATCGCGCGGCGGCGGGCGAGCCGGTGGGTGCGGCGGATCTGGGCCTCCTGGCAGCGGCGCTCGTCGCGCTCGGTCTCCGGGAGCACGGGCGGCACGCGGCGCGGCTTGCCGTCGGCGTCGACGGCGGCGAAGACGAGATAGGCCGTGCCGACCTGCTGGGCCGGCGTGGACTCGTTCCACCGCTCGGCGAGGACGCGGACGCCGACCTCCATGGACGTACGTCCCGTCCAGTTCACCTGGGCCTTCACATGGACGAGGTCGCCTACGCGGACGGGTTCGAGGAAGGCCATCTCGTCCATGGAGGCGGTGACGGCGGGCCCGCCGGAGTGCCGCCCGGCCACCGCGCCCGCCGCGTCGTCGACGAGCTTCATGATGACTCCGCCGTGCACCGTACCGAGAAGGTTGGTGTCGTTGTGGGTCATGATGTGGCTGAGGGTGGTCCGGGACGCGGAGGTCGGCTTGCCCGGAATATCGGATTCCGGGGCGGGCGCCTGGTCTGTCATGCCGTCCACCCTATGCGGGGGCGCGCAACGCCGACTTTGCATCAGCTCTGCAACAGGCGTGACGCAGATCTCCCCCCTCCCTTGTAAGGCGCACAGTGCGGCCCTGCACACTGGTCCGCATGAATGACTGGCCCGACGGGTGGGACGACAACCGCAACAACGGCGGCAACCGCTACGGACGCGGCAGCGCAGGCGGACAGCCTGAGAGCGCCCGCGTCATGCGGCAGGTTCGGCGGGGCCCGGCGGGGCCCGGTCCGGGTCCGGGCCAGGCCGCCCCGCCGTACGGCGGGGTGCCGCAGCAGCCGTCGTACAACGACGGGCAGGGGTACGACAACGCGTACAACTCCGGCTACAACACCGGGCAGGTCTACGGCACGCCGAACGGCCCCGGCGGTCCGCAGGGCCCCGGCTCCACCGACGGGTTCGGCCCGCGCCCCGCGCCGAACTGGCGGCGGCGCATCAAGTGGACCGCGATCACGCTGGTCACGCTGCTGGTCGTGGTCTCCGTCAGCACGTACTTCTGGGCCGACTCCAAGCTCAACCGTGACGTGGATCTCTCGAAGGTCATCGACCGGCCCGAGGCGGGCGAGGGCACGAACTATCTGATCGTCGGTTCCGACAGCCGCGCCGGCATGTCCGCCGAGGAGAAGAAGAAACTGCACACCGGGTCCGCCGACGGCAAGCGCACGGACTCGATGATGATCCTGCACACCGGCGGCAACGGCTCCACGCTGATCTCGCTGCCGCGTGACTCCGACGTCGAGATACCGACGTTCAAGGGATCCGAATCCGGCAAGACGTACGAGGGCACGGGCCGGCACGTGAAGCTGAACGCGGCGTACGCGGAGGACGGGCCCGAGCTGCTGGTGCGCACCGTCGAGTACAACACCGGGCTGCACATCGACCACTACGTGGAGATCGGCTTCGCAGGATTCGCGAACATCGTCGACTCGGTCGGCGGCGTGGAGATCGAGATCCCCAAGGGCGGCATGAAGGACACCAAGTCCGGCGCCGACTTCGAAGCCGGCAAGCAGACCCTCGACGGCGAGCAGGCCCTCGCGTTCGTCCGCACCCGGTACGCGCTCGCGGGCAGCGACCTGGACCGTACGAAGAACCAGCAGAAGTTCCTCTCCGCCCTCGCCAACCAGGTCGCGACGCCGACCACGGTCCTGAACCCCTTCAAGCTCTACCCGACGATGGGCGCGGGCCTCGACACCCTGATCGTCGACAAGGACATGGGCCTGTTCGACCTCGCCGACATGTTCTGGGCGATGAAGAGCGTCAGCGGCGGCGACGGCAAGTCCATGAACATGCCGATCTCCGGCTCCACGGGCGGCAACCTCGTCTGGGACAAGGCCAAGGTCAAGACGCTGGTGGACGAGTTGAAGAACGACCAGAAGGTGACGGTGTCGGGCAACTGACCACCATGACCGGCTCCTCGCCCCGCCGGCTTTTCGACGCCGTGCTCTGTGACGTCGACAACGTGATCCGCGTCTACGACCCGGCCCACCTGCACGCCCTGGAACGCGCCGCCGGACTCGCCGAGGGCACCACCATGAAGGTGGCCTTCGCACCCGACACCGTGCTGCCGCTGGTGCTCGGCCGGATCACGCCGGACGAGTGGGCGTGGTCGGCCGCGCGGGGCCTGACCGGGCTCGTGTCCGAGGTGATCGCCGTGGAACTGGCCACGGCGCTGGCCCGGTCGCCGTTCCGGGCCGACGAGGCGGTGGTGACGCTGCTGCGGGGCGCCCGTACCCGGGTGCCGCTGGTCCTCGTCACCAACGCGTCCGTGCAACTGGAGGCGGACCTGGAGGTCCTGGGCCTGACCGACCTCGCCGACCACGTGGTCAGCAGCGCGCGGGTCGGGATCGCCAAGCCGGACCGGCGGATCTATGACATCGCTGTGGACCGGGCGGGCGTACCGGCCGAGCGGTGCCTGTTCGTGGACGACACCCTGGAGAACGTGGACGCGGCGACCGCGCTCGGTATGCGGACCGTCCATTACCGCGAGTCGGGGGATCTGCGGCGCGCGCTGAACGGCCTGTGATCGGGTGAGTGACGTGAGCAATCGCGCAGGTTGATCCGCCCCGGCGGCGGGGACGAAGGACTGATCCCCACTCCTTCACCCGGAACGGACGACACCACGGGTGCGCCCCTTGCCCCGGCCTCAGGAGAGACGGGGCAGGGGGCGCAGCAAGAAAGCGCGCGTTTACGGGAGGTTGCGGGCCATCACGATGCGCTGGACCTGGTTCGTGCCTTCGTAGATCTGCGTAATTTTCGCGTCGCGCATCATGCGCTCGACCGGGTAGTCGCGGGTGTAGCCGTAGCCGCCGAGGAGCTGGACGGCGTCCGTGGTGACCTCCATGGCGACGTCGGAGGCGAAGCACTTGGCGGCGGCACCCTGGAAGGTGAGGTCGCTGTCGCCGCGCTCGGACTTGGCAGCCGCCGCGTACGTGAGCTGGCGGGCGGCCTCGATCTTCATGGCCATGTCGGCGAGCATGAACTGGATGCCCTGGAAGTCGGCGATGGGCTTGCCGAACTGCTTGCGCTCCTGGACGTAGCCCTTGGCGTAGTCCAACGCGCCCTGCGCGATGCCCAGCGCCTGGGCCGCGATCGTGATGCGGGTGTGGTCCAGGGTTTTCATCGCCGTCGCGAAGCCGGTGCCCTCTTCGCCGATCATGCGGTCGGCGGGGATGCGGACGTTGTCGAGGTAGACCTCGCGGGTCGGGGAGCCCTTGATGCCGAGCTTCTTCTCCGGGGCGCCGAAGGAGACGCCCTCGTCCGACTTCTCGACCACGAAGGCCGAGATGCCCTTCGAGCGCTTGGTGGGGTCGGTGACCGCCATCACCGTGTAGTACTCGGACTCGCCCGCGTTGGTGATCCAGCGCTTCACGCCGTTGAGGACGTAGAAGTCGCCGTCGCGGACGGCCTTCGTCTTCATGCCCGCCGCGTCGGAGCCCGCGTCCGGCTCGGAGAGGCAGTACGAGAACATCCCGTCACCCTTGGCGAGGGGGGTCAGGTACTTCTGCTTCAGGGCCTCGGAACCGGAGAGGATCACCGGGAGCGAGCCCAACTTGTTCACGGCCGGGATCAGGGAGGAGCTGGCGCAGACGCGGGCCACCTCCTCGATCACGATCACCGTGGCGAGCGCGTCGGCGCCCGCGCCGCCGTACGTCTCCGGTACGTGCACGGCGTGCAGGTCGGAGGAGACCAGGGCGTCCAGGGCCTCCTGCGGGAAACGGGCTTCCTCGTCCACCACGGCCGCGTACGGCGCGATCTTCGCCTCGGCCAGCGAACGGATTGCGTCACGGAGCATGTCGTGCTCCTCGGACGGGCGGTACAGGTCGAAATCAGCCGATCCGGCCAAGGTCTCTCACGCTCCAAAGACGCTAATTACCGTTAAGTAACCCAAATTTTAGGGGCCTGCCCACCGGACGGATACGTGAGCTTGGCGACAGAGGGAAACGTGCCCGATGAGGGGCCCGAACATGCCCCGACTATGCTCGGGCAGCGCACTCGAGTCGTACACCCCAGGAGCACCCATGGCCCTCAAGATCACCGTGATCGGCACCGGCTATCTCGGCGCCACCCACGCCGCGGCCATGGCCGAGCTCGGCTTCGAGGTGCTCGGGCTGGACGTCGTCCCCGAGAAGATCGAAATGCTTCAGCGGGGCGAGGTACCGATGTACGAGCCCGGGCTCGAGGAGCTGCTGCGCAAGCATGTGGCGGGCATCGAGGGATCCTCGGGGCGGCTGCGGTTCACCATGGACTGGGCCGAGGTCGGGGAGTTCGGTGACGTCCACTTCGTCTGCGTGAACACGCCGCAGAAGCACGGTGAGTACGCGTGCGACATGTCGTACGTCGACTCGGCCTTCGAGCTCCTCGCCCCGCACCTGAAGGGGCCCGCCCTCGTCGTCGGCAAGTCGACCGTGCCCGTCGGCTCCGCGGAGCGGCTGGCGCGGACGCTCGCCGAGCTCGCCCCGGCCGGCGAGGACGCCGAGCTGGCCTGGAACCCGGAGTTCCTGCGCGAGGGCTTCGCCGTCCAGGACACGCTGCACCCCGACCGGGTCGTGGTGGGTGTGCGCAGTGAGCGTGCCGAGAAGCTGTTGCGCGAGGTGTACACGACACCGGTCACCGAGGGCTCGCCGTTCGTGGTGACCGACTTCCCGACCGCCGAGCTGGTGAAGACCTCCGCGAACTCCTTCCTCGCGACCAAGATCTCCTTCATCAACGCCATGGCCGAGGTCTGCGAGGCCGCCGGCGGAGATGTCGCCAAGCTCGCCGAGGCGATCGGCCACGACGACCGGATCGGGAAGAAGTTCCTGCGGGCGGGGATCGGTTTCGGTGGTGGATGTCTGCCCAAGGACATCCGCGCCTTCATGGCCCGCGCCGGCGAGCTCGGCGCCGACCAGGCGCTGACCTTCCTGCGCGAGATCGACTCCATCAACATGCGCCAGCGCGGGCAGATGGTGGAACTCGCGCGCGAGGCGCTCGGCGGCGGCTCCTTCCTGGGCAAGCGGGTCGCCGTGCTGGGCGCCACCTTCAAGCCCGACTCGGACGACGTCCGCGACTCGCCCGCGCTGAACGTCGCCGGGCAGATCCACCTCCAGGGCGGCCAGGTGACGGTGTACGACCCCAAGGGCATGGCCAACGCCAAGCGGCTCTTCCCGACGCTCGGGTACGCCGACTCCGCCATCGAGGCCGTGCGCGGCGCCGATGTCGTCCTGCACCTCACCGAGTGGCGCGAGTTCCGCGAGCTGGACCCGGCGGCGCTGGGCGAGGTGGCCTCGGCCCGGGTGCTGCTGGACGGGCGCAACGCCCTGGACCCGGAGCTGTGGCGGCGGTCCGGGTGGACGTATCGGGCGATGGGGCGGCCCACCGCCTAAGGCCTGTCCGGCCGGACAGGTCCTGGAACTTCACGGGTGACGCCGGTCCGGCCGAGGCTCAGTCGGCCGGACCGGCGTCGTCCCATATTCTCCACGGACGTCGCTGCGAGCGTGGCCGGATGTTCTACTTCGCTCGATACCGGCGCATCTTCGCGCGGGCCCCGCAGACCGACATCGAACACCAGCGGCCGCGTCCCCCCGGGGAGCGGTCGTAGTACACCCAGTGACAGGTCGGCGCCTCGCACGCCTTCAGACGCTGCCAGGTGCCCGCCACGAGGGCTTCCGCGACGGCCGCCGCGACGGTGGACGTGAGGGAGGCGGCGGCGGGGGCGAATCCCGCACTGCCGTCGTGCTCGTCGACCGTCACGCGCAGGGGTGACCGGGCCAGCAGCTCGCCGAGGGGGGTCACCGTGCGGTGCGGCGGGTGGCCCGCGTGCGCCAGACAGGCCGCGCGCAGCGACTCGCGCAGCTCACGCGCCGCCGCCACCTCCTCCGCCACGCCCTCCGCTCCCGCCGTCGCGAGACCGAAGTGCGCCCGGCTCTCGGGCGTGTCCAGCGAGTCCGCGCCGGACTCGATGTCGAGGGTGTTCACCAGGGACTGGATCAAGGCCAGGCTTCCGGGCGCGGGCGCACGGTCATTCATGGTTGCGACGTTACCTCCCATGCGGGACCATGCAGTAACCGTTACCTCTTGATGGGGTTTATCGGTAACTCTCACTCCTGGAGGAAGTCATGACTCTCGCCAAGCTGGGTGTCGTCGTCCTGGACTGTCCCGACCCCCGCGCCCTCGCCGCGTTCTACGCGGAGGTGCTCGGCGGCACGGTCGAGGGCGACGGGGACTGGGTGGATCTGAAGGTGACCGACGGGCAGTCGCTGGCGTTCCAGGCCGCCCCCGGCCACGTACCGCCGAAGTGGCCCGCGCCCGACGCCTCGCAGCAGTTCCACCTGGATCTGACCGTCGACGACATGGACGCCGCCGAGAAGGGCGTGCTCGCGCTCGGCGCCCGCCCGCTGGACACGGCGGACCGCTCGCGCGGCTGGCGGGTGTACGCGGACCCGGCGGGGCACCCGTTCTGCCTCTGCTCCAACTGAAAGAGGGCCGGGTACACCCCCACCCACCGGGCATGGCGGTGAAGGAGTGACGCCACGTCAGCCGTCCAGCTGCTCCAGTGTCGCGTTCGACGGCCCCCGCCGCGCCTGCAGATCCCGGGCCACGTCCTCGGCCGCGCCCAGCACCCGTACGGCGTTCTGCCAGGTCAGTTTGGCGAGGTCGGCGCGGGACCAGCCGCGGTCGTACAGCTCCGCGATCAGGTTCGGGTAGCCGGAGACGTCGTCCAGGCCGTCGGGCGTGAACGCCGTGCCGTCGTAGTCGCCGCCGATGCCGAGGTGGTCGACGCCGGCGGCCTCGCGCATGTGGTCCAGGTGGTCCGCCACCGTCGACACCGTGGCGATGGGGCGCGGGTTCGACTCCTCGAAGACACGGTGGACCTTCATGCCCTCCGCGGTCGTGTCCAGGTGGTGGAAGCCGTTCGCCCGCATGTTCTCGTCGGCCGCGGCGGTCCAGTCGACCGCCGCCTGGAGCACGAACTTCGGTACGAACGTCACCATCGCCACTCCCCCGTTGGCGGGCAGCCGCTCCAGGACGTCGTCCGGGATGTTGCGCGGGTGGTCGCACACCGCGCGGGACGAGGAGTGGGAGAAGATGACCGGCGCGGCCGTCGTGTCGAGCGCGTCCCGCATGGTCGTCGCGGCGACGTGCGAGAGGTCGACGAGCATGCCCTCGCGGTTCATCTCCCGTACGACCTCGCGGCCGAAGGCCGTCAGGCCGCCCACGGCGGGGACGTCCGTCGCCGAGTCCGCCCACGCGATGTTGTCGTTGTGGGTGAGGGTCATGTAGCGGACACCCAGGGCGTACAAGCCGCGCAGCGCGCCGAGGGAGTTGTCGATCGAGTGACCGCCCTCCGCGCCCATCAGCGACGCGATACGACCCTCGCCGCGCGCCGCTTCCATGTCGGCGGCAGTCAGCGCGGCGCGCAGGTCGGACGGGTGACGGTCGATCAGCTGCCGTACGCCGTCGATCTGTTCGAGCGTCGCGGTGAGCGCACCGGGCAGATCCGAGCGGACGTACACCGACCAGAACTGCGCGCCGACGCCGCCCGCGCGCAGCCGCGCCAGGTCGGTGTGCAGGTGGGCGCTCTGGTCGGTGGTGAGGTCGCGGGCGTCGAGGTCGTAGCGGACCTGCTGGCGCAGTGCCCAGGGGAGGTCGTTGTGGCCGTCGACGACGGGGAACTCGGCGAGGAGTTCGCGGGCCTGGTCGAGGTGGGGGGACGGCGCGTGCGTCACTTCGGTCACTTCCGTCACTCCCCCGAGCCGAAACCGAAGCCGCCGCTCGCGCCCTCCACCTTGGCGCGCAGCCGCTTGCCCTTCTCCCGGGCCTGATCGCCCAGCTCCTGTTGGAACTCCCGCATCCGGCCGAGGAGTTCCTCGTCGTGGGCGGCCAGCATGCGGGCGGCGAGGAGGCCCGCGTTGCGCGCGCCGCCGACCGAGACGGTCGCGACCGGCACCCCGGCCGGCATCTGCACGATGGACAGGAGCGAGTCCATCCCGTCCAGGTACTTCAGCGGGACCGGCACGCCGATGACGGGCAGCGGGGTGACGGAGGCCAGCATGCCGGGCAGGTGGGCGGCGCCACCCGCGCCCGCGATGATCGCCTTGAGCCCGCGCTCGGCGGCCTGCTCGCCGTACGCGATCATCTCGTGCGGCATGCGGTGCGCGGAGACGACATCGACCTCGTACGCGATCTCGAACTCGTCGAGGGCCTCGGCGGCGGCCTCCATGACGGGCCAGTCGGAGTCGGACCCCATGACAATGCCTACAACAGGGCTCATTCGGTGATGGTCCCTCTCAGGTAACCGGCTGCGTGGCGGGCACGCTCGAGGACGTCGTCCAGGTCGTCGCCGTAGGTGTTGACGTGGCCGACCTTGCGGCCGGGCTTCACGTCCTTGCCGTACATGTGGATCTTGAGCTGGGGGTCGCGGGCCATGCAGTGCAGGTACGCGGAGTACATGTCCGGGTAGTCGCCGCCCAGGACGTTCGCCATGACCGTCCACTTGGCGCGTGGGCGCGGGTCGCCGAGGGGGAGGTCGAGGACGGCCCGTACGTGGTTGGCGAACTGGGAGGTGATCGCGCCGTCCTGGGTCCAGTGGCCCGAGTTGTGCGGGCGCATGGCCAGTTCGTTGACGAGGATGCGACCGTCGGCCGTTTCGAACAGCTCTACGGCCAGGTGGCCTACGACACCGAGCTCCTTGGCGATGCGCAGGGCGAGCTCCTCGGCCCGCAGGGCCAGCTCGTCCGCCATGCCGGGCGCGGGGGCGATCACCGTGTCGCAGACGCCGTCGACCTGCTGGGACTCGACGACGGGGTACGCGACGGCCTGGCCGTGCGGCGAGCGGACGACGTTCGCGGCGAGTTCCCGTACGAAGTCGACCTTCTCCTCGGCGAGGACGGGGACGCCGGCGCGGAAGGGCTCGACAAGAGCCGCGTCCTCGGCGGAGCGGATGAACCACACGCCCTTGCCGTCGTAGCCGCCGCGGACGGTCTTCAGGATGATCGGGAAGCCGTCTCCCTCCGCCGCGAACGCTGCGGCGTCGTCGACGTCCGACACGATGCGGTGCCGTGGGCACGGCACTCCGATCGCGTCGAGCTTCGCGCGCATCACGCCCTTGTCCTGGGCGTGCACGAGGGCGTCGGGTCCGGGACGGACGGGGATGCCGTCCGCCTCCAGGGCGCGCAGGTGCTCGGTGGGGACGTGTTCGTGATCGAAGGTGATCACGTCGCAGCCCCGCGCGAAGTCACGCAGTGTGTCGAGGTCGCGGTAGTCGCCTATGACGACATCGCCGACGACCTGCGCCGCGGAGTCCTGAGGGGTGTCACTGAGGAGCTTGAACTTGATGCCGAGCGGGATGCCAGCCTCGTGCGTCATACGAGCGAGCTGACCGCCGCCGACCATGCCGACTACCGGGAATGTCACGCTCCAAGAGTATCGGCCACGCCACCGCGGCCGGTTTCCGCTCCTGTGGCGGGCCTGTGACCCGCTCTTTCCGGAGCCTGCGCCCGCTCTTTCCGGACCTGTGAGCCCGTCCTCAGGCATTGCCCAGGGTCGCTGGTTAGCATGGTTTGGTTGAAACATCCGACCGATGTCCGATCTACGGGGGCTGGCGACACCATGGGCAGTGCTTCATCGGGGCATCATTCGGCGCCCCGCAGCGCGGTGCGCCGCCGGTTCGACCAGCTCTTCCGTGAGATCGCCAAGTTCGGAGCGGTCGGTGGTGCGGGGCTCCTCGTCAACCTCGTCACCTTCAACCTGGTGCGCCATGCGACCGGGCTGCAGGTCGTGCGGGCGAGTGTCATCGCCACGGTCGTCGCCATCGCCTTCAACTACGTCGGGTTCCGCTACTTCACGTACCGCGACCGCGACCGGAGCGGCCGTACCAAGGAGATGGGCCTCTTCGTGCTGTTCAGCGCGGTGGGGCTGGTCATCGAGAACGGTGTGCTGTACGTGGCGACGTACGGCTTCGGCTGGGACAGCCCGCTGCAGAGCAACATCTTCAAGTTCCTCGGCATCGGCATCGCGACGCTGTTCCGCTTCTGGTCGTACCGCACGTGGGTGTTCCGTGCGTTGCCTGTGCAGGAGAGCGTGGAGGGCGCGACGAAAGCCGTGGTGGGCGCGAGGGCGTTCCGGGACGTCGAGGCCGAGCGGCCACCGGTCAGGGTGAACTGAGCGGCTCGGTTGCCGAAGCCGGAACCGGAGTCGGCGCAGGCCGGCCCTACCGCACCGTCCGCTCCTCCTCTTCCTCCTCCACCGACACCTTCGTCAGCGGCTCACGCGACAGGAACAGTCCGAACACCGGCGGCTGTGCCTGGAGCATCTCCAGCCGCCCTCCGTCCGCCTCCGCCAGGTCGCGGGCGACGGCAAGGCCGATGCCCGTGGAGTTGCGGCCGCTGATCGTGCGCTCGAAGATGCGGGCGCCCAGGTCGGCGGGGACACCGGGCCCCTCGTCCGTGATCTCGATGACGGCCTGGTTGCCGGTCACCCGGGTGCGCAGGGCGACGGTGCCGCCCCCGTGCATGAGGGAGTTCTCGATGAGCGCGGCGAGGACCTGGGCGACCGCCCCCGGGGTACCCACGGCCTGCAGATGCCGCTTGCCGGAGCTGACGATCGCGCGGCCCTCGCTGCGGTAGGCCGGGCGCCACTCCTCCAGCTGCTGCTTGATGACCTCGTCGAGGTCGAAGGAGACGGCGGAGCCGGTACGGGGGTCGCGGGCGTTGGTCAGCAGCCGCTCCACGACGTCCGTGAGGCGTTCGACCTGCGTCAGCGCGATCGTCGCCTCCTCCTTCACCGTGTCGGGGTCGTCGGTGAGGGTGATCTCCTCCAGCCGCATGGACAGCGCCGTGAGGGGCGTACGGAGCTGGTGGGAGGCGTCGGCGGCGAGGCGGCGCTCGGCGGTGAGCATGCGCGCGATCCGCTCCGCGCTGCCGTCCAGGACGTCCGCGACCCGGTCCAGCTCCGGGACGCCGTACCGCTTGTGGCGCGGGCGGGGGTCGCCGGAGCCCAGCCGTTCGGCGGTCTCCGCTAGGTCGGTGAGCGGGGAGGCGAGGCGGTTGGCCTGGCGTACGGCGAGCAGGACGGCGGCGATGATCGCGAGAAATGCGACCGCGCTGATGATCAGGAGCGTACGGCCGACCTCGCGGGTCACCGCCGAGCGCGGCTCCTGGACGGTGACCGTCTCGCCCTCCTCGCCCTTGGCCGTGGAGTCGATGACGTCGCCGCGGGGCGGGGTGCCGATCTCGATGGGCGGCTGGCCGGGGATGCGGATCACGGCGTGCCGGTCGTCCGCGACCTGGTTCTTGAGGATCTCCGCGTTGATGTGTTCGTCGCCGAGGATGCGGCTGTCCACGATGCTGGCCAGGCGCAGGGCCTCGGAGTCCACCCGCTCCTGGGCGCTGTTGCTGATGGT
Source organism: Streptomyces sp. NPDC048275 (assembly GCF_040652275.1). Lineage (NCBI taxonomy): Bacteria > Bacillati > Actinomycetota > Actinomycetes > Kitasatosporales > Streptomycetaceae > Streptomyces > Streptomyces sp. NPDC048275. Next base: position 35,431 of record NZ_JBEZLR010000036.1, on the reverse strand, counting down.
GCGGGTCTCGACGATCACGAGGGAGACGCCGAAGACGGCGATCACGACGAGTACGACGGCGAGCGTGGATTGGATGAGACGGCGACGCACGGTGGCCCTCCGGGGGCGGGTGGCTTTATGTGGACCAGTGTGCCTTGCCGTTGCACCGGGCTTGGGCGGGACAGGGTCTCGCCCCCACCGCCCCTACCCGTCCCGTCCCCGGGGGCTCCGCCCCCGGACCCCGGCAGGTTGTTCTTTTGCTGCGGGGCGGTGGGGGCTGGGCGCGCAGTTCCCCGCGCCCCTGGGCATCTCAGCCCGTCCGGCGTTTGAGGACGAGGCCGTTCAGGCCGAACAGGGGTCTGGGGGCGGAGCCCCCAGGTACAGATGGGACGGGTAGGGGCGGCGGGGGCGAAGAAACCCGACCAGCCCCCCGCTCAGCTCTTTTCGAAGCGGAAGCCCACGCCCCGTACCGTCGCGATGTACCGAGGATTCGCCGCATCGTCACCGAGCTTCTTGCGGAGCCAGGAGATGTGCATGTCGAGGGTCTTGGTCGACGACCACCACGTCGTGTCCCAGACCTCCCGCATCAACTGGTCACGTGTGACCACCCGCCCCGCATCCCGCACCAGCACCCGAAGCAGGTCGAACTCCTTCGCGGTGAGCTGGAGTTCCTCGTCGCCCATCCAGGCCCGGTGCGACTCGACGTCGATACGCACACCGTGCGTGGCGGGCGGCTGCTGCGGTTCCGCGGCGCCGCGCCGCAGGAGGGCCCGGACGCGGGCGAGCAGTTCGGCGAGCCGGAACGGCTTGGTCACGTAGTCGTCGGCGCCCGCGTCGAGACCGACGACGGTGTCCACCTCGTCGGCACGCGCGGTCAGGATGAGGATCGGGATGGTGTGGCCTTCGGCACGGAGTCGGCGGGCCACTTCCAGGCCGTCCATTCCGGGCAGGCCCAGGTCCAGGACGACCAGGTCGACGCCGCCCTGCATTCCGGCGTCGAGCGCGGTGGGTCCGTCCTCGCGCACTTCGACCTCGTAACCCTCCCGGCGCAGGGCGCGGGCCAGTGGCTCCGAGATGGACGCGTCGTCCTCGGCGAGCAGTACACGGGTCATGGGGTGATGGTAGTCCGCCACGGAGGACGCCTGCGGCGCGATCGGTATCCGCAATTCTTACCTGCGGCTGTACGATTTCTTACCTTCAGCTGTGCGATTCGATCATGGGACACGCCTTCGAATAGGTGTCCTTGGTTCCGTTTTTACCTGTGATCCATCTCTCAAGTCCTTCCATATGCCGCATTGACATGCCGTATGGTGACCACACGCCTGTAGCACCACACCGTGACCTTTGGCGAGTAATTGACGCTAAGGGTCTCTTTTGTGTGCGGGTTGGTGATTGCCAGCCTTGAAAGGAATGACCTGTGGCCGGGCCCGAGCGCATCGACGCGTGACGGGCGTGGATCCCGGTGGTCGGCCTCCACCGCTTCGCAATCCGGAGCGGACTCCCCGTGGGCGTGGGGTGGACGGTCGAGCATCCGCCGGTGCCGGCCTCCCCCCACCGGGCGCGCGACGCTCAAGCAGCGCGTCCCGACCAAGCAAGGAACGACCATGGCGTCCAGCCTGACGAAGGACACAAACCCGGGCACCCCCGGTGTCGAGCGCTCCTTCTTCGGCCACCCCCGCGGACTGGCCACTCTCTTCATGACCGAGATGTGGGAGCGGTTTTCCTACTACGGCATGAGGGCTCTGCTCCCGCTGTACCTGGTCGCGCCGGGCGGCCTGCACATGAGCGCGGCCTCCGCCACGGCGATCTACTCCGTGTACCTGTCGCTCGTATACCTGCTCGCCCTTCCCGGCGGCTGGTTCGCGGACCGCCTGCTCGGCCCCCGCAAGACCGTGGCCGTCGCCGGCCTCGTCATCATGCTGGGTCACCTGACGCTGGCGCTGCCGTCGTCCGGCACCTTCTTCGCGGGTCTGGGCCTGGTCGCGATCGGTTCCGGTCTGCTGAAGGCCAACATCTCCACGATGGTCGGCCACCTCTACGACGGCCCGGACGACCCGCGCCGCGACGGTGGCTTCACGCTCTTCTACGTGGGCATCAACATCGGCGCCTTCGCCGCGCCGCTGATCATCGGCACCGTCGGTGAGAACGTGAACTGGCACCTGGGCTTCGCGCTCGCCGCGCTCGGCATGGCGCTGGGTCTGGCGCAGTTCCTGCTGGGCGGCCGTCACCTGAGCGCGCGTTCCAGCGTCGTCCCGACGCCGCTGACCGCAGCTGAGAAGTCCGCCACGCTGCGCAAGTCCGCCCTGTGGGCGGCCGTCGCCGCGGTCTTCTACTGCATCGTCGGCTTCTCGGGCCACTACACGCTGAACTGGCTGCTGGTCCCGATCACGATCGCCGGTCTGCTCATCCCGGTCATGGTCATCGCCCGTATCAAGCGGGACAAGGACCTGGACCGCGTCGAGCAGTCGAAGATGTCCGCGTACATCTGGTTCTTCGTGGCCGCGGCCATCTTCTGGATGATCTACGACCAGGGTGGCTCAACCCTGTCGATCTTCGCCGACTCCTCGGCCGAGAACACGATCTTCGGCTGGGAGTTCCCGGTCTCCTGGTACCAGTCCGTCAACCCGGTCATGATCATGGCGTTCGCCCCGGTCTTCGCCTGGATGTGGCTGGCGCTGAACCGGCGCGGCAAGGAGCCGAGCACGGCCGTGAAGTTCGCCTCGGGTCTGCTCCTGATCGGCGCGTCCTTCTTCCTCTTCCTGGCCCCGCTGTCGATCGCCGAGGGCGGTCACAAGGCGGCCGCGATGTGGCTGGTCGCGATCTACTTCGTGCAGACCGTCGGCGAGCTGACCGTCTCCCCGGTCGGCCTGTCCGTCACGACGAAGATGGCTCCCGCGAAGTACGCCTCCCAGATGATGGGTGTCTGGTTCCTGGCCGTCACCGCCGGTGACGCCACGACCGGCCTCCTCTCCATCGCCGGTGTCGACCTCAACAAGACGGGCATCGTCGCCCTGCAGGCCACGCTCGCCGTGGTCGCCGGTGTCGCGGTGTGGATGTACCGCAAGAAGGTCAAGGAACTCATGGGCGACGTGCACTGACGTACGTCCCAGGCCGCGTGGAGGGGCCGCTGCATCCGGTTGGGTGCGGCGGCTCTTCACGTTTCCCGGCACACTCCGGTATTCACTAGTATTCTTACGCCATGGCTGACACCACCATCAAGATCAGCGAGTCGATAAGGGATCGTCTGCGCACCCTCGCCGAGGAACGCGGGCTGAGTACACGCGCTTACGTGGAGCGTGTCGTCGCCGCGACGCCTACAGAGGAGGAGCGCGCGGAGCGTACGGCCCGCGCAATCGCCTACGTCCGGGCCAACCTTTGCCCCGACCTCACAGAGGCTGATGTACACGCGGCGCAGGAATGGCGTGCCGCAATCGCGGCCGGGCAAGTAGGGGAACGCCGTTGATCATCCTGGACCACACGGCAGTCCTTGCCCTGTGTCGCGGCCACCGGATGCTGTCGGGGCTGGTTGTCGTCGAGGTTGACGACCCCCATCTGCGCGCGCACGTGCCGACGCTGTGTCTGGTGGCTGCGAGTCTCGAACTCCCGGGGGCAGCCGCACACGTAGGCGCTCTGCCGGGTCTGGAGTTCCTGCCGCTCGACTTCGCCGGCACCGCCACGGTCGAGCAGACGGTGGCAGCCGGCCTGGAGTGGGCTTACGGGCACGCCGTCCATGCCGCAGCCATGGGGGTCGCCCCAGGAAGGGTGATGACCGCCACGCCCGAGGCCTACGACCGTACGGGCGTCTGGGCCGTCGACATCGGCAAGCCCTGAGCGTCAGGCGCCGGGCAGCTCGTCACGTCGTACGGCCGTGACGAAGGAGGCCCAGGCGGTGGCGGGGAGTATGAGGGCGGGGCCCTCGGGGTTCTTGGAGTCGCGGACGGGGACGAGGGGGGTGGGGGTCGGGAGGTTGTCGGCGACTTCGAGGCATGCGCCGCCGTCCGGGTTGCTGTAGCTGCTCTTGCGCCAAGTGGCGGAGGCCAGCAGGTCGTCGGAGACCTCGACGCACTCGCCACCGTCCGGGTTGCTGTAGCTGCTCTTGCGCCATGTCACGGCTGTCAGGTCGACGGATCGCATGGTGCTTCCTCCAGCATCTGCCCGATGAACTTCCGCGACTCGGCCGGGGACAGCGCCAGGTCGCGCATCGAATCGTACGCACGTTGCAGACGCTCAACCTCCCTGTTTTCTTCGACCAGTTCACCACGGTACGCAGTCTCGGTGTAGGCCACCGTTTGCCCGTTGAGCAGCCTCATGAACATCACAGCGGTACCGACCAGACCGTGCAGCCCGGCGGCCAGCGGCAGCACTTGAAGCGTGACGTTCGGGCGCTCAGCCACCTCCGCCAGGTGTTCGAGCTGCTCTCTCCAGGCCTTGGCGTCCCGCAACGGTGTGCGCAGCACAGCCTCGGACAGGATGGTGCGGAACGGCGGTGCGTCCTCGCCCGACAGCAACGCGCGGCGGCCAACCCGCGCCTCCACCTGCTGGGCCAGCTCCTCGCCCTTGGTGCCGCCCGCCGCGAGCACTTCACGCGCGTACCCATTAGCCTGAAGCAGGCCCGGCAGGATGCTTACGGCGAAGTGCCACAAGCTCACCGCTTCCGCCTCCAGCAGCATGTACCTGCGGTACTGCTCCTTGAACTGCGTCGGATCGCCCACCGCCAGTTCCCACAACGCCAACAACAACCCCGGCGTCCCGTAATGCCGGTCCAGCGCCTGGGCCACCTCAGGGCTCCCCAGGGTGTGTCCGGTCTCCAGCTTCCCGAGCGTCGACCAGTCCCAGCCCAGTTGCTCCGCGAGCTGGCGCAGGCTGGCGCCGCTCTGCTCGCGTAACTCCCTCACCTCCTCGGCGAATCGCCTGCGCGGCTCCTGGCTGCGGCTCGTCACCGTCCGTCTCTGCGGCATCCCGGCGCTCCCCCTCCGACGGCTGCGGCTGTGGAATTTGTGGAATTTGGAGTGCTCGGTGTGGAACCAGCGCCCTTCCACAGCATTTCCGCCCTGCTCACACGGCATGCTCGTACTGCCCGCCTGAACACGCACCGTAATCCATCCGGTGCGCTCCGCACAGGCATGTCCGCGACCACGCAACCAAGGAGTGAGCCCCATGACCACCACGACCCTCCCCCGACTCCCCCGCCGCACCCGTCCCCACAGCACCACCTCATCCCCCTGGACCCCGCCCGGCGGCTGGGCGCGCCCGACCCCCGCCGCCCTGCGGGCGATCGAGGCGGCGCTCGCGCAGTGGTCGGCGTGACGGCGCGTACGGCGGTGGCGGCGCCGACACCCCCGTACGGCGGCGGCTGCGACGTATGCGCGGCGCTGCTGGCCCAGCGGACGGCCGCGAAGGAAGCGGGCCGCACGGGCGAAGTCGCCGAATGTGACCGGGAGTTGCGGGCGCACGGCAGACACGGGGAGGGGCGTACGCCATGACCGGGCCGACGTACGACGTGAGCCGCTCCCCCGTTCCCGTCGACGATTGCGAGGCCTGCCTGGAGCTCGCCGCACGGCGGGACACGGCGCGGGCGGTGTTCGACCACAGCGCGGTGAGCGACGCGAACGTACGGATGCGCGCGCACCTGCGGCAGGAACACGGCGGGTGAGGAGGAGACGGCGGACCCCGCTCGACGACGCGTTCTGGAGCGGGGTCCTCACACGGTCCGGCGTGGCCGTGCCGCTTGTGGTGCTCTTCGTGCGGGGGGGGGGGAGGTGCGGGGCTAAGCGCGTGCCTCCGGCGGGAAGCCGGTCCAGCGCAGGTCCTCGGACAGGTGGGACATGTCGTTGTAGACGAGGACCGAGGCCGCGCGGCCCGGTGTGTAGCGGATGACGGACAGGGCGGCGTTGCAGTGGTTGAGGCCCATCCAGCGCCAGGGCGGGGCGTCCAGCGCGGCGCGTACCAGCCAGCCGATGAGGAAGTTGTGGGTGACGACCAGCTCGTGCCGGTCCTCGGCGCCGTCCACCGGCCCGGTGAACCGCTCTTCGGCCTCGCGGGCCAGCGCCGCTCCCTCCTCACGCTCCTGAGCCGTGACCTGCTCAAGGAACGCCAGCAGCCGCTCCGCCTCGTCCGCGGGCAGTTCCTCCTTGCCGGGCACGTACGGCACATAGTCCCCGGCCGCCTCGACCTGCCGTACCGGCACGTCCTTCAGACGGTCGCCGATCAGCCGGGCCGTCTGCGCCGCGCGCGGCAGCGGCCCGTGGTGGACCGCCGCCAAGGGAACGTCCCGGAGCCGGTCGCCCAGGAGTTGGGCCTGGCGGCGGCCGTTCTCGGTCAGCCCGCTCTCGTCGGCCGTCGCCTCACCGTGGCGGGCGAGGTACAGATAGCGGGTGGCCTTCGCGGTCATGTGCGGATTCCTCCTGTGGTGGGTCCTGGAGCCGGAGCCGGTCGAGGACTTCGGCAGCGTGCTGGTCGGGTGGGAAGACGAGGTAGAAGACGGGGTGGAAGACGTACTCGATCGCGCCCCGGTTTCACGACCGTGGTCAGGACAGCGCTGAACCCGCACCCCGGGGTCCACGTCAAGCGGACCCCGGGGTGCGGACGGTGCGCGGGGAGCGTCAGCGCACGCGGCGGTGCGGCATGAACGTGAACACCGCTCCGCCGAGCAGGATCGCCGTGCCGGCCACAAAGCCGAGGGCCCGAAGCCCGCCGTTGTCGTTCGCGCCGGTCTCGGCCAGGCCTCCGCCGGAAGAGGACGAAGACGAGGACGAAGACCCGGACGAGGACGACCCTGAGCCCGACGTCGTCGCGCCGGAGACGCCGCCTGCCTGCTTCTGGACGTCAAGTTCCAGTGAGACAGCGGTCTTTGTCGCCTTGCAGGGAATCGTGATCGGGTCGGCCCCGGCACTCAGCGTCACGACGATCGTCAGATCGCCTGGGCTGAGCGTGGCCTTGCCGTCCGCTCCGGGCTTGTACGTGCCCGTCATATCGCTGAGCGAGACCGGGTCGCCCGTGTTGAGGGCGTCCTTGTTGGCAGCGCCCTCGACCTTGAGCGAGCCGCTGTCATCGCCGCCGACCGTGATCACCATGGAGGGCTTCAGCGCGCCCGCGGGCAGCGGTGCGGGACTGTCCATCACACCCTCGGCGGTCTTCACCGTGAGGTCATAACTCCCGTCGTTCTTCTTGGCGTTGATCGTCGCCGAAGACTCGATCTTGGCGGGGCCGGGCGAGGCGCAGGTGAAGGACGTGGTCACCGTCTTGCCGGCGAAGTCGGTCTGGCCGTCACCGCCGCCGGAGGTTGCCCCACCGGACGTCGAACCACCAGTGGTCGAACCACCGGACGTCGACCCGCCGGTCGTCGTGCCACCGCCGGTCGTACCTCCGGTCGTGGATCCACCCGAAGTCGTACCGCCGGTGTCACCACCCGTCGCCGTACCTCCGGAGGTAGTCGTCCCGCCGGAGGTTGAACCGCCCGAGGTCGTCGAACCGCCCTCGGCGGCCGTCACCTTGATGGTGGCAGCGGCCGGCACCGCCTCCTGGGGCGTGCACTTGGTGTCCGTCGAGTAGGCGGTGACGGTGTACGCGTCCGGGGTCAACGTGACATCACCCGCCGTCGTCAGCTTGACCTTGCCCGTCATGTCGGACAGCACCATGTCGCCGCCCTTGGGAATCTCCGGGTTCTCCTGCGGCCCCTCCATCGCGATGTCCGCGGTCTGCGCACCGGACGCCTTGAGAGTTCCCGTGGGCTTGACCGAGTCCTTCGGCAGGTCGATGAGGTCCGGATTCTTGGACGCCGCCTGGACGAACTTCCACACGACCTCGATCTCGTCACCCACCTTCGCCGTCGCCGGTGCGGTGATCTCCACCTTGGTGGTGCCCTCGACCGGGGGCAGGCCGGCGGCCGCGGGCGGAACGCACTTGGTCGCGTACGACACCTCGGCGGCCTGGGCGGGAACCGCGGCCAGCCCCAGCAGAATGCCCGCGCCGCCGAGCATCAGCACGATTCCGGCCGCGCCCGTTCTGTGACCGCCGGACACAACTCTCCGTCGCATACTCACGTGTTCCCCTTCGTCGTCGGACTGTTCTCTTGCGGTGCGGAGAGCTGAGCGTTCGCCGAGGTCCCCGGATCGTTGTCCGGCGTGAACCACGGCAGGGCCGTAGAAGTAGCGGCAGAAGCAGCAGTGGCGGCAGAAGCAGCGGTGGCGGGAGCGGTCGCGGATGTCGTCGCTGTGCTCGGCGACGAGCTCAGCCTGGGCATACGGAAGGTGAGCTCCGGCAGCCGCAACCCGCGGTGGCGGCCCGCCCGCCCCGCCGACCTGCGCGGCCGCATCCGGTCCACCACCGCCATCCCGACCCGGAACACCGCCGCCGGTACGACCACGCAGAGCAGAATCCAGAAAAGGGTCACGCCCCAGGGGCGGCCCACGCCCCACGGCTGCTCGGCGAGCACTTTCCCGCCGTACCGCAGCGAGACCGTGTAGTCGCCGTGCGCCCCGGCCGCGAGCTCGACGGGGAGGGTGATCCGGGCCTTCTTGCCGGGGGCGATCGTGCCCCGCCACTGCTGTTCCTCCCACTGCGGGGCGAACACCCCGTGGGAGGTGCCGACTTGGAAGACGGGGTCCTTGACGGCGGCGGTGCCGACGTTGCCGACGGTGAAGACGAGCTCACGGGCGGGCGGCGAGCCGAACCAGGTGAGCAGTCCGCTCGACCCGTCCAGCCGGGTGTCCGTCAGGACCGACAGCCGACCGCCGTTCTCCTCCTGCGGCAGCGGCTCGACCGAGTGCCCGGCCACCATGAAGATCGCGTCCGCCTGCGCCTCTTCTCCCATGACCGTGGCGACGTGCACCACACAGGGGCAGGGTTCGGGGGGCTCGGCGACCGGCAGCTTCTTGCTGAAGTTCCCCTCGGCGTCGGTGGTGACGGCCCGGCCGTCGGCATTGGCACAGGAGTTGGTGCCGCCGATCACACCCCGGGACGGCACGGACTGCCCGCAGATCACCATCATCAGCAGCGCCTTCGGCCGCCATCCGGACCCGGACACGGTGATCGAACCGCCGGTCCCGGCCTGGGACTTGGACAGCTTCACATCCGGTCGGTCAGCAGCAAAAGCCGAGCCCAAGGGCCCCATGAGCGCGACCAGGACCAGCCCGGCCACCGCCACCAGCGCCGTCATTCGAACCTTGCCGCTCACGACACCGCTCCCGTCCACTCGACTTCCGTACGCGGCTGTTCACACGCCCCGCCGACCGGCGTACGGCGTCTGTGGCGTCGTACGACGAGAAGCGCGACGACCGCCGCGAGGCCGCCCCCGACGCCCGCCACCGCACCCCACGGCACGAACCGCGCCGAGGCGGACGCCGTGGCGTGCGCCCCGCCCGCCGCCGTCACCGTCAGCCGTACGTCGACCGCGTCCAGGGCCGGGGCGTCGCGCCACGGCTCGCTGAGCGTGACGCGGCGGCCCGGGAGGAGTTCGACGGGCAGGGTGCGCGGGGCGCGGTCGAGGACCCGGCCGAGGACGCCGTCGGCGCGTACCGCGAGCTTCGGGGCGAGGACGGTGTTGCCGCGGTTGACCAGCTGGTACGAGATGCGCCCGGCCCCGACGACGACGCGCTCGACCGTGAGGGCCGACAACGTCGGTCCCGCGACGCGGAGTTGGATCCGGACCGTCGAGGACCGGCCGCCCGCGCTCGCGACGATCGCACCGGGATGATCGCCAGGTGTCGCGCCCGCCGGGACGCTCACGGTGAACGGCACATCGGCGCGGGTGCGCGCGGGGACCCGCACGGACAGCTCGCCCACCGGCACCCGGCGCCCGTCCCGCTTCCCCGCGAAGGCGATCCACGCGCCGGTGTCCGCCGACTCCCCGCGTGCGGCGACGTTGTCGGCGTCCGCGCCGCTCAGCCGGACCGTCAGCGGCTTCGCGCCCTGGTTGAGTACGGCCACGGTGTCCTGGAGGACCGTGCCGGGCGCGCCCTCCGCGTAGACGTACGGCCGCCCGTCCGTCGCGGTGGTAGACGCGGTCGCGTTCGACGACGGCACGACGGACCAGCCGCCGTCGGCCACGGCCACCGGCGCGGCAGCCGACAGCAGCACGGCAGTGGCGGCGGTGGCGGTAGCGGTGACGGCGACGAGGACACGGGCGTACGGCATCGGCGGCTCCTGGGCGTCGTACGAGATCAGCTCGCTTCAGCGACGTATCGTCTGATGCCTGCGCGTCAGCCACAGTGCGCCCGCCGCGCCCACGAGCAGCACCGTGCCGCCGAGCGTGCCGAGGGCGATCGCCGAGTCCTCGGGGCCGGTCTGCGGGAGCTGCCCGTCGGAGCCCGAGCCCGCCTGGGGCTGACCTGAGCCCTCGCCCTCCGAACCGGATCCGCCGCCCGCGGCCGTGACATCGAGGGTCAGGGGCGGCTTGGGGTCGTTCGTGGGCGTGCACGTGGTCGTCGTACCGAGCGCCTTGATGGTGAGCACGCCCGGAGTGAAGGTGACCTTGCCGGTCTCCTTCGATGTGTACGTGCCGCTCAAGTCACTGATTTTGATAGGAGTGTCGGCGGGGATCGCCTCCGCGTTGGCCGGACCGGTCACGGCCACCGTGCCGCTGTCCGCACCGCCCACCTCGATCACGGCACTCGGCTTCATCGCGCCCTTGCCCAGTTCCACCGGGCTGGAGGAGACGCCCTTCTGCCAGGACATGGTGAGCTTGTAGGCGCTGCCGCTCTTGACGCTCTTGATGTCGATGGGCGAGACGGCACTCTTGTCGCCGATCGGCGTCTTGCACTGGTAGTTGACGTCCACCACATCGGCCCGGGCTGCGGGGGCGGCCATCAGCACCGCCGAGCCGGCCAGGGCCGCGGCGAACGCGAGCGCGGCGGTTCGTTTCTGGTACGTCCGGTACGACACCACGGGGCCTCATTCCTGACGGAACATCAGATCGGCCGTCAAGGTACGCCCGGGGTCTTGTGGAGGGAAGACAAAATGCGCGCCGGATCTGAGGAGATCCGGCGCGCATACGGCGACGTACGAAGAAGGACCGAGCAAGGACCGAAAGAAGGGCCGAAGAAGGGCCGAAGAAGGGCCGAAGAAGGGTTCGAACCGCGGGTAACCCCAAGGTGGGAGTTACGCGGGCGCCCCGAGCTCCGCCCAGACGGTCTTGCCCGCGACCCCCGGAGTCCGTACGACCCCCCAGTCCAGGCACAGCCGCTGCACGATGAACATGCCGTGGCCGCCCGGGCGCCCTGCGCGGTGCGGGGTGCGCGGGGCAGGCTGCCCCGTGCCCCGGTCGGAGACCTCGACGCGCAACACCTTGTTGCCGCAGGCGATCCGCAGCTCGTCCGGACCCTCGGCGTGCAGGCAGGCGTTGGTGACGAGTTCGGAGACGACCAGCAGAACGTCCTCGGCGGCGGCCCGCTGGTCGGCGCTCGCGGCGGGCAGCCAGCCCCACGCGCGCAGCGCCTGGCGGGCGAAGTCACGGGCGAGCGGCACGACGGCGCTCTGGCCGTCGAAGTTCAGCCTGCGGGCTCGCAGGCCGGCCGACGGGGCGGTCACGTCAGCGCCCGCGCGTCCGGACAGGCCGTCTCGGGGCACGGCCATGTGCGGGCCGTCCCCGGACACGGTCACGGCGTCTCCCGACGCCCCGGAAGCGCCGCCGTCGCCCGACTCCGGGCCGCGGTCGCCCGGCGAGCCAGGCCGGGTGGTGCTCATCAGCGCTTCACCTCACCGATTCACCATGTGCAAGATTTCACGATTCAAGACTCAGTACTCAGCATGTGATACGCGTACTAGGCGCTTTCGCACTCAGGACGTTCGGGATGAATTTCTACGACGTTCCCACCGATTGTTGCCGACATATTCAGGATGTCTCCTGCCCGGCCGAACCGTCGGAACACCCACTCGTTCGACCTTGTTCGACGGGGGATGTGTGACACGCGCCCCACCTAGTCGGACAGGGCAGCGTCGAGCGTCTCGTGGACGGTGAAGACGGCCTCGGCCCCGGTGATCTCGAAGACCCGGGCCACCACCGGCAGCATCCCCGCCAGATGGACCCCACCACCCGCGGCCTCGGCCTTCAGCCGGGCACCGAGCAGCACATTGAGCCCGGTGGAGTCACAGAACTCGAGCCGTGAACAGTCGACGACCAAGCGGGCGTACCCCTTCTCGAGGCAGTCCTCGAGTGGCTCACGCAACAGATCGGCCGTGTGGTGATCCAGCTCACCCGCGGGGGTCACGACGGCACTCGAGCCCTCTTCCCTCACCCCGACAAGAAGTCGGCCCGACTGTGCGCTACCGACCGTCCCGCGGTCCATGCCGTCTCTCTCCTGAGCGTCGCGACTGCTGATTCGACTGCTGATTCGACTGCTGATTCGACTGCTGATTCGACTGCTGGTTCAACTGCCGATTTACGCACTCGAACACTACGCCTTCCTTACGTCCCCCGACACCCGAACAACCCCCCGAAAATGGACATTTCACAATGAAACGCACTTGCGATGATGTCACGAAAGCGGGTAGGGCTAGTAGAGACACCTATTCGACACGGCCGGCTTCGGAGGCGCCGCACACCGCAGTGCACTGATTGGCATCGGCGGCCATATGCCGAGAACGATGGAGGACACCATGTCACCCCGGCTCGACGAATCGCAGACCCAGAGGGCGACGTCGGCACCCTCTCCGGAACGCCCGGAGCCCCTTGCCGCGAGCGACGGACTCGCCGACAGCGGCGAACTCGCCGGACCTGCCGGACTTGCCGGACTTCCGGAGATCCCCCCTTACGACGAGGTGGGGCCGGTGGACGCACGGGCCCTGTCCAAGACGCTGTTCGCGCGGCTGGAGTCCCTCGAAGAAGGCACCCACGAATACTCGTACGTCCGCAACACGCTGGTCGAACTCAACCTCGCGCTGGTGAAGTTCGCCGCCTCCCGCTTCCGCTCCCGCAGCGAGCCGATGGAGGACATCATCCAGGTCGGCACGATCGGCCTGATCAAGGCGATCGACCGCTTCGAACTGAGCCGCGGCGTCGAGTTCCCCACCTTCGCGATGCCGACCATCATCGGCGAGATCAAGCGCTTCTTCCGCGACACGTCCTGGTCCGTGCGCGTACCGCGCCGACTGCAGGAACTCCGCCTCGACCTGGCCAAGGCGGGCGACGAACTCGCGCAGCAGCTCGACCGCGCGCCCACGGTGGGCGAGTTGGCCGAGCGCCTGGGCATCGCCAACGACGAGGTCGTCGAAGGCATGGCCGCCTCGAACGCCTACACGGCCAGTTCGCTGGACGCCCAGCCCGAGGAGGACGACTCCGAGGGTGCGCTCGCGGACCGCATCGGTTACGAGGACCACGGGCTCGAAGGCATCGAGTACGTGGAGTCCCTCAAGCCCCTGATCGCCGAACTCCCGCCGCGCGACCGCCAGATCCTCTCGCTGCGCTTCGTCGCCAACATGACCCAGTCCGAGATCGGCGACGAACTCGGGATCTCGCAGATGCACGTATCGCGGCTTTTGACGCGGACGCTGGTGCGGCTGCGCCGGGGGCTGACGGTCGTGGAGTGACGAAGCCGTCGCTCCAGGAGCGCAGTGGCAAAACCTTCGCACGCGCTCCAGGAGCGGGGTAGCGGATCCTTCGCACGCGCTCCAGGAGCGGAGTGGCGAAACCTTCGCACGGAGAGCGGTCCGGCCCACCGGGTCGGACCGCTCCGCCCCGGGACTTCTTTCCTCAAAGGTCCTCCTCCATCACAGCGGTCACCCCAAACTGGCTGGTACGTCAGTACAGGGAACGGTCGTACGAGGTGCGAGGAGGCGCAAGGATGGCACAGGGCGACCAAGCCGACAACGATGCCGAGCCCGAAGGTGCCCGCGAGCTCGCGGGCGCGTCCGACGCGCGGCTGACCGAACTGCTGGGCGCCGACACGCCCACCGTCTATCCGGCCCTGCGAGAGCTCCGCGGCCGCCACCGCCCGGCGGTCCTCGCCTACGCCCGCCTGTGCACCACGAGCGGGACCACGGCACGGCAGCTCGCGGCACAGGCGTTCACCCTCGCCGCCCGGGAGGCGGCCCGCGGCACCGACCCCGGCGTCCCGTGGCGCTGCCACCTCCTGCTGCTGACCGAGCGGGTGGCCGCGTCGTGGGCCACGGACGAACGGGCCGCCGGCCTCGACGCCGGTCTGCTCCTCGTACGGAACACGGCAGGTCCCGACGGTCCCGTCCCGCCGATGCTCACGGCGTTCCGGTCCCTCCCGTCCCGCGCTCAGGGCCTGATCTGGTACCGAGTCGTGGAACGGGAGTCCGAGGACCGGACGGCCACCCTGCTGGGCCTCACCCAGGACGTGGCAGTGGCCTACGGAACGGACCGGGCGCTCCAGTCCATGGGCCAGGCCTGTCTGAAGTCCCGTCTCGCCGCCTCCGACGATCCGCGCTGCGGGGACTTCCGCCGGCTGATCGAGGAGTCGGTACGGCCCGACAACCCCCGTTACAGCTCGGATCTGGACGCCCATATGGCGCACTGCGCCCACTGCACGACGGCGTACGAGGAGCTGTCCGCGCTACGGGACACCCCGCGCACCGCCCTGGCCGAGGGCCTGCTGCCGTGGGCGGGGACGGCGTACGTCATGAACGACGCGAGCGGGTCGAGGGCCACCACGCGGACGACGCCGGATCGGGTCACGGCAAGGACGCCTGCACCGACGCCCACGCCCATGCCCATGCCCATGCCCATGCCCATGCCCACCGCCACGCAGGCCACCACAGGTGCGATGACGGGGGTTTGGCCACCGTCCCGCCGTGTCGTCCTGGCCTCGGCGGCGCTCGGCGTGGCCCTGGCCCCGTTGCTGCTCTTCCTGCTGCCGTCGGGCGGCTCGTCGTCCCCGTCCACGGGCGCGGCGGGCTCGGTCGACACCCCGGCCGGTCCACCGCCGGTGACGGTGACGGCGACGGTCTCCACGACTCCCTCGGCGACCGCCTCCGCCCCGTCGGCTTCACCGACCACCAAGTCCCCGTCGCCCACGAGGAGTTCGACGCCGTCGAAAACGGCACGCCCGGCCCCGCCGTCCCCCACGCGCTCCCCGACGTATCCGCCGAGCGGTGCCTACGCCCAGGTGGTGAACGTCTCTTCGGGCCGGTGCCTGGACATCCGCGACGGCTACCTGGAGAAGGGCACGGACGTCGTCACCGCCCCCTGCACCTCGGCCCTCACCCAGCTGTGGCGGGTCGACTCCGGGCGCGGCGTCCTTCAGTCGTACGCCGACTCCGACCTGTGCCTGGACAGCCGCGGCTCCGTGGACAACGGCGTCGGGATCTGGGAGTGCGCATCGGTCGACGGCAGCAACGGAGAGAACCTGGGGTTCACGGTGGACGACGACGGCGTGATCCGCCCGGCCATCGCCATCGCCACCGCGGTCTCTCCGGGCGACGGCAATGGCAACGGCCTGTCCCTGCTGCCGCTCAGCGGGGGCGCGGAGCAGCGGTGGAGGGCGGGAGCGAGCGCACCCTGACCGGAAGGGGGCGGCTCAGACCTCGCGCACGCCCCGCCGCCAGACACCGGTGACCAGCGGCACGCCCGGGCGGTAGGCGAGGTGGACGTGGCTGGGCGCGTCCAGAAGGGTCAGGTCGGCGCGGGCGCCGACGGTGAGGCGGCCGATGTCGTCGCGGCGCAGGGCCGCCGCGCCGCCCGCCGTGGCGGACCAGACGGCCTCGTCGGGGGTCATCCCCATGTCCCGTACCGCCAGCGCGATGCAGAACGGGACGGACGAGGTGAAGGACGAACCCGGGTTGCAGTCGGTGGAGAGGGCTACGGTCACGCCCGCGTCCAGGATCCGCCGGGCGTCGGGCCACTCGGCGCGCGTGGAGAACTCCGCACCCGGGAGCAGGGTCGCGACCGTCCGACTGTTGGCCAGGGCGTCCACGTCCGCGTCCGTCAGGTGCGTGCAGTGGTCGGCGCTCGCCGCGTCCAGTTCCACGGCGAGCTGGACGCCGGGGCCGTACGAGAGCTGGTTGGCGTGGACGCGCGGGTGCAGGCCTTTCGCCTTGCCCGCCGTGAGGATCGCGCGGGCCTGGTCGCCGTCGAAGGCGCCCTTCTCGCAGAAGACGTCGACCCAACGGGCGTACGGGGCGCAGGCGTCGAGCATCTCGCCGGTCACCAGGGCCACGTACGCGGCAGGGTCCTCGGCGTAGTCCGGGGAGACGATGTGCGCGCCGAGGTAGGTGACCTCGTCGGTGTGCGCCGAGGCGATGCGCAGCGCGCGGGCCTCGTCCTCGACCGTGAGTCCGTAGCCCGACTTCGTCTCGAAGGTGGTGGTGCCCTGGCGGAGCGCCTCGTCGAGGTAACGGAGGAGGTTCGCCTCCAGTTCCGCGTCGGTCGCGGCGCGCGTCGCCGCCACCGTCGTACGGATGCCGCCCGCCGTGTAGCTGCGGCCCGACATGCGGGCGTTGAACTCCTGGGTACGGTCGCCCGCGAAGACGAGGTGCGAGTGGGAGTCCACGAAGCCCGGGATCACGGCCCGGCCCCCGGCGTCGACCCGATTGTCAGTGGCGGGTGCTTTGCTTGTTTCACCGGTCCACGCGATGCGGTCGCCGTCGATGACGACGGCCGCGTCCTGGATCAGACCGAGGGGCGACCCGTCACCGAGGGAGGGATCGTTGGTGACCAGACTGGCGATGTTGGTGATGACGGTAGTGGTGCTGCTCATGGCGTCCTCATGGGTGGCGGGACTGCGGGTCAGGCACGCAGGGCGTCGATGGCGTCCGCGAGGGCTGTCGGCACCTGCGGTACGAGGGTGTGCGCACCGTCTCGTACGACGTGCCGACCGCCCACGATCGTGTGGCGCACGTCAGCGGCTGTCGCGGCGAATACGGCCGTCTCGGCACCGAGTCGCGGAAGCGGTCCCGCTGTTCTGACCGAGTCGAGGGCGATCGTCGTGAAGTCGGCGAGCGCGCCCGGTTCGAGGGTGCCCGCGTCGTCCCAGCCCAGGGCCGCGTGGCCGTCAGCGGAGGCGGCGCGCAGGAGGGCGGCCGCCGTCCAGTGACCGCGGGTGCGGGTGCGCAGGCGCTCGTTCAGCTCCATCGCGCGGGCCTCTTCGAGGAGGTCGATGACGGCGTGGCTGTCGGAGCCGAGGGAGAGCGGCGAGCCCGCGTGCTGGAGGGCGACGGCGGGGCCGATGCCGTCGGCGAGGTCGCGCTCGGTGGTGGGACACATGCAGGTGCCGGTCGTGGAGCCGCCGAGCAGGGCGATGTCCTCGTCCGTGAGGTGCGTGCTGTGGACGCCGGTCGTGCGCGGGCCGAGGACTCCGTGGTCGGCGAGCAGCCGGGTGGGCGTGCAGCCGTGCGCTTCCTGGCAGGCGTCGTTCTCCGCCGTCTGCTCCGACAGGTGCACATGGAGCGGGGCCCGCCGCTCCTCGGCCCAGCGCGCGACCGTCTCCAACTGCCCGGCCGGCACGGCCCGTACGGAGTGGATGGCCGCACCGATCCGTGCGTGATCCTGGTCCTTGAGAAGTGAAGAGCGTTGCGCCCAGGCGTCGGCCGTGCCGTCGGAGAAGCGGAGTTGGTGCCGGTTGGGCGGCTGTCCGAAGCCGGCGGAGAGGTAGGCCGTGTCGAGGAGGGTGATCCGGATCCCGGCCTCGCCCGCCGCGGCGATGAGCGCCTCGCCCATCGCGTTCGGGTCGGCGTACGGGGTGCCGCCGGGGGCGTGGTGCACGTAGTGGAACTCGCCGACGGCCGTGATGCCGGCCAGCGCCATCTCCGCGTACACGGCGCGGGCGAGTGCGTGGTAGGTCTCCGGGGTCAGCCGGTCCGCGAAGGAGTACATGATCTCGCGCCAGGTCCAGAAGGTGCCGGAGCCGACCTGGACGGTGCCGCGCAGGGCGCGGTGGAAGGCGTGCGAGTGGGCGTTGGCGAGACCGGGGAGGGTGAGTCCGCGGAGGATCTCGGCGCCGGGGGGCGGGGTGTCGACACCGGTGCGGACGGCGGTGATGCGGCCGTCCGTCACGTCCAGGGCGACGCCCGGCTCGACGTTGGTGTCGAGCCAGGCGTGTTCAAGCCAGTACGTCTGCGTCACCTGCAGGCCAGCCCTTCGAGTACATCGGCGAGTGCGGTCACCCCAGCCTCGCAGTCGTCCTCGGCGGCGTACTCGGCCGGGGAGTGCGAGACACCCGTGGGGTTGCGTACGAACAGCATGGCGGTCGGGACGGTCCCGGAGAGGATTCCGGCGTCGTGTCCGGCCCCGGTCCCCAGGACGGGCACCTTGAGAGGAGTGTCGGTGTCCTTGCCGAGGATGCGGGCGAGCTCGTCGCGCAGGGCGTGCTCGAACTCGACGACGGGGGTGAACGATTCGCGGACGACGTCGAGTTCGACGCCGTGTGCGTCCGCGTACTCGCGGGCCGCCTTCTCGACGCCGGTGACGACCGTGTCGAGAGTCGGCTGGTCGGCGGCGCGGGAGTCGAGCCAGCCGCGGACGAGGGAGGGGATGGCGTTCACGCCGTTCGGCTCGACGGAGATCTTGCCGAAGGTGGCGACGGCACCGGCGAGCTGGGCCTCCCGGCGGGCGGCGAGCACTGTCTCGGCGTAGGACAGCATCGGGTCGCGGCGGTCCACGAGCCGGGTGGTGCCCGCGTGGTTGGCCTCGCCCCGGAAGTCGAAACGCCAGCGGCCGTGCGGCCAGATGGCGCTGGCGATGCCGACCTGGTCGCCGCTCAGGTCGAGGGCGCGGCCCTGTTCCACATGCAGTTCGACGAAGGCGCCGATGCGGGAGAGGCGCTCGGGGTCCGGGCCGATGGTGCCGGGGTCGTATCCGGCGGCCTCCATGGCCTGCGGGAGCGTGATGCCGTCGGCGTCGGTCAGCCGGTGCGCCTGCTCGACGGTGAGCTGTCCGGCGGCCAGCCGGGAGCCGACGCAGGCGAGCCCGAAGCGGGCACCCTCCTCGTCACCGAAGTTGACGATGGCGAGGGGACGGGTGAACTCGACGCCGCGGGCGCGCAGTTCGTCCAGGGCGGCGAAGGAGGACACGACTCCGAGGGGCCCGTCGAAGGCGCCGCCGTCGGGCACGGAGTCCAGGTGGGACCCGGTGACGACGGCGTCCCCTGCGGCGGGGTCGCCGAGCCAGGCCCACTGGTTGCCGTTCCGGTCCAGTTCGTAGGTCAGTCCGCGTGACTCGGCCTGTGCCCGGAACCAGGCCCGGCAGTCGGCGTCGGCGGTCGTCCACGCGAACCTCCGGTACCCCCCGGAGGCGGAGCTGCGGCCGATCGGCAGCAGCTCCGCCCACATGCTGTGGAAGGTCACGCGTCGTCACCCTCGCGCATCGGCACCCGCACACCGCGCTCGTCGGCGACCGACTCGGCGATGTCGTAGCCGGCGTCGACGTGGCGGATGACACCCATGCCGGGGTCGTTCGTGAGGACGCGGCGGATCTTCTCGCCGGCGAGCTTGGTGCCGTCCGCGACGGAGACCTGGCCGGCGTGGATGGAGCGGCCCATGCCGACACCGCCGCCGTGGTGGATGGAGACCCAGGAGGCACCGGAGGCGACGTTCACCATGGCGTTCAGGAGCGGCCAGTCGGCGATCGCGTCGGAGCCGTCGAGCATGGCCTCCGTCTCGCGGTACGGGGAGGCGACGGAGCCGCAGTCGAGGTGGTCGCGGCCGATGGCCAGGGGGGCGGCGAGTTCGCCGCTCGCGACCATGTCGTTGAAGCGCTCGCCGGCCTTGTCGCGCTCGCCGTAGCCGAGCCAGCAGATACGGGCCGGGAGGCCCTGGAAGTGGACCCTCTCCCCCGCCATCTTCATCCAGCGGTGCAGGGACTCGTTCTCCGGGAAGAGGTCGAGGATCGCCTTGTCGGTCTTGGCGATGTCCTGCGGGTCACCGGAGAGAGCGGCCCAGCGGAAGGGGCCCTTGCCCTCGCAGAAGAGCGGGCGGATGTAGGCGGGGACGAAGCCGGGGAAGGCGAACGCCCGCTCGTACCCGGCGAGCTGGGCCTCGCCGCGGATCGAGTTGCCGTAGTCGAAGACCTCGGCGCCGGCGTCCATGAAGCCGACCATCGCCTCGACGTGCTTGGCCATGGACTCGCGAGCGCGGCTGGTGAAGCCCGCCGGGTCCTTGGCGGCGGCCGCGGCCATGTCGTCGAAGTCGACGCCGACGGGGAGGTAGGACAGCGGGTCGTGGGCCGAGGTCTGGTCGGTCACGATGTCGATGGGGGCGCCCTCGGCGAGCATCCGGGGCAGCAGTTCGGCGGCGTTGCCCAGGAGGCCGATGGAGAGCGGCTTACGCTGGTCGCGGGCCTCGACGGCGAGCTGGAGGGCGTGCTCCAGGGAGTCTGCCTTCACATCCAGGTAGCGGTGCTCGATGCGGCGCTCGATGGCGCGCGGGTCGACGTCGATACAGATCGCGACGCCGTCGTTCATCGTCACGGCGAGCGGCTGGGCGCCGCCCATGCCGCCGAGACCGGCGGTCAGCGTGATGGTGCCGGCGAGGGTGCCGTTGAACTTCTTCGCGGCGACGGCGGCGAAGGTCTCGTAGGTGCCCTGGAGGATGCCCTGGGTGCCGATGTAGATCCAGGAACCGGCCGTCATCTGGCCGTACATGGTCAGGCCCAGCTGCTCAAGGCGCCGGAACTCCTCCCAGTTCGCCCAGTCGCCGACCAGGTTGGAGTTGGCGATGAGGACGCGCGGGGCCCACTCGTGGGTCTGCATGACGCCGACGGGACGGCCGGACTGGACGAGCATCGTCTCGTCCTGCTTGAGGGTCCGCAGCGTGCGCACCATGGCGTCGAAGGAGCGCCAGTCACGGGCGGCCTTGCCGGTGCCGCCGTAGACGACGAGCTTGTCGGGGTGTTCGGCGACCTCGGGGTCGAGGTTGTTCTGCAGCATCCGCAGGGCGGCTTCCTGCTGCCATCCCAGGGCGCTCAGTTCCGTACCGCGCGGCGCTCGTACGGGGCGGGGTCCTGACATGGTCTGCCTCCTATGCGGACTGTCGCAGTAGTCCTTGTAGTCCTTTGCCGACTGTTGCAGTAGCTATTCACATCCTGTCTTCCTGAATAGAACTAGTCAATAGGTGCGTAGGCCACGCGCGTGCGCGCCACGGATGTTTGGCTGGGATGTATGGGCGCAGACAGGGACAGGCCGGGGGATTCGGTGGGCGACTGGGCGAGTGGGGCCGAGGTGTCTCCACCGGGCGAGGGCGAGTCACACTCCGATCCGCACTCCGATCGCGCCTCGCGCTCGCGCCCCGATCTCGTCGCGCGTTCGCGCCTCGATCGCGTCTCGCGGCGCGACGAAGCGGTGCGGGCCGCCGTGGAGCAGGGACTGCTGGGACCCGGGACCCCCATCGTCGCCCTCCTCGACGTCCCCGGCATCAAGGCCTCGGCGGCCGAGCTGCGGGCCGCCTTCGACGCGGTGGCGGCGCCGGGCACGCCCGTACTGCACGCCTTCGCGGTGAAGGCGACCCCGCTCGTGCCCGTACTGCGGCTGCTGTACGAGCACGGCATCGGCGCCGAGGTGGCGAGCCCGGGCGAGCTCGCCCTCGCGCGGGCGGCCGGCGTGCCACCGTCCCGTACCGTGCTCGACTCCCCCGCCAAGACGACCGCCGAACTGCGCGAGGCACTGACACTGGGCATCGCCGTCAACGCGGACAATCCCCAGGAGCTCAGCCGTATCGACGCGCTACTGGGGTCCGAGCGCCCCGCCTCCCCCATCGGAATCCGGGTGAACCCGCAGGTCGGCGGGGGTTCCATCGAGGCGCTCTCCACCGCGACGGCGACCTCGAAGTTCGGCGTCGCACTGCGCGACGAGGGTGCCCGGGAGTGGATCGTCCAGGCGTACGCCGACCGCCCCTGGCTGACCCGGCTGCACGCGCACACCGGGTCGCAGGGCATCCCGCTCTCGCTGATGGCGCGGGGGATCGCGGAGACGTACGCGCTCGCCGAGGAGGTCAACCGGCATGTCGGGCGGCAGCAGATCGACACGCTCGACATCGGCGGCGGACTGCCGGTCAACTTCGGCTCCGACGCCACCACCCCGACGTACGCGCAGTACGCGCGACTGCTGGCGGAGGCCGTACCGGGGCTCTTCGACGGGCGGTACGGGCTGGTCACCGAGTTCGGGCGCTCACTGCTCGCCAAGCACGGGAGTGCGGTCGCACGGGTCGAGTACGCGAAGTCCGCCGGGGGCCGGGCCGTCGCCGTCACCCACGCCGGGGTGCAGATCGCGGCCCGTACGGTGTACGCGCCCGCGTCCTGGCCGCTGCGTATCGCCGCGTACGACGCGAAGGGGCGCCCCAAGTCGGGGGCCGAGGTGGTGCAGGACATCGCGGGTCCCGCCTGTTTCGCGGGCGACCTGCTCGCCGAGGGACGCACGCTCCCCCTGCTCGAACAGGGCGACTACGCGGCCGTGTTGGACACCGGCGCCTACTACTTCGCGCACCACTACTCCTACAACTCCCTGGCCCGCCCCGGCATTTACGGCTTCACACCGGACCCGGAAACCGGGGCACGTTTCGCGGTCGTACGGGAGCCCCAGACCCTCGACGAGATCGTCACGGAATCGGGCGGAGCCCAGGCGTCGGCGCTCACAGGCATGTAGGGCAGGGCGCAGTCGGGAGCGCGTGCGCCCCGATGGATCGGCGAACGCCCCATCGTGCGGCCTTGCGCGCCCTCAAGACCGCCTCATCAGCCCCCGCGCCACCCCAACCGGACAGAAAATATGGTCAGTTGACCCACCTTAGTCACCGCGCGCATGTTCCACAGGAAAATGCCGGAAGCCTCACCCCTCGCGCACACGTTGCGTAACTTCGGCGTCACTCGGCCGAACCCTTGGTGGGAGGGGATACACGGTGCCCGGAATCGACGAGTGCCTACTGGAAGCCATGAGAGTGCCCGGTGCCCGGGGTGCCTCGGTGGTCGACTGGACCAGCGGCCTGGCCCTGGGCACCGTCGGGGACGCGCCGGGCGGTGACCACGAGACGACCGCAGCCGAGGCCGCCGAGCTCGCCCGGCTCGCCGCGGAACACCGGGCGTTCGCCCCGGCGGACGGTTCCGACTGGTCCGAGCAGGAGACACCGGTCGAGGACCTGATCATCAGCAACCGGGACAGCTACCACCTGTTGCGGTTCGTCAGGACCACGTTCGACAGCAGCGTGTTCCTGCATCTGTGGCTGGGCCGCGAGGAAGGCAACCTCGCACTGGCCCGGATCCGGCTGGGCGAGATGGCCGGACGGCTGGTGCTGGGATGACGGCGGTCAGAACTCCTCCCGCGCTCGACATTCCCGCGCGCGACGGGACGGCGGGCGGCCCCGGTGCCGGTGTCTCGCCCATGCTCAACCGGCTCGCCACCGAGCGGGCCACCGGCGTCCTCGTACGCGAACACGGCGTGCTCTACCTCGCCGACGGGACGGTCGTGCACGCCGAGAGCCCCGCCACCCCCGGGCTCGACGTGCTGCTCACCGCGCGCGGGGTCCTGGCGGCCGAGGCCTGGCGGGAGGCGGTCGCCGAGGCCGGGGCACGGCGCCGGGTCGGCCGGTTCCTGGTCGACAACGGCCGGATCGCCGAGGGCGCGCTTGAGCTGTGCCATCTCGGGGCGCTGTACGACGCGGCGTACTTCGTGCTCGGGCCGAGCAGCGCCCCGGCCCGCTTCCGGTACGGGGCCGCGCACTGGCTCGGCCCGGTGCGCCCCGTACCGGTGGCCGCCCTGGAGCGGGAGACGCTGCGCCGCCGCGAGCTGCTGCACCGGGTCTGGCCCGACCCGGCGACGGACACGGCGCCGCTGGTGCGCTCCCGTCGCGCCGCCGAGCCGTCGGTCCCGATCCGCCAGGAGGCCGTACTCGGCCGGGTGGACGGCCTGCGTACGGCGGCGGACATCTCGCTCGCGCTGGGGCGGCCCGCGTTCCACACCCTGGTCGACGTCCGCCGGCTGGCCGCCGCCGGGATCGTGACGGCGGCGACCCCGCCGGAGCGGGCGCCGGTACCCAGTGTGCTCACCCAGTCCTCCGCCGATCCCGACGTCGCCCTGCTGCGCCGGCTCCGAGACGCGCTGGAGGCACTGTGACCCCGGTCCCGCGGGAGGTCCCTGCGATGCCGGAACGGCGGGAGGCCCTGTGATCCGCGCGCTGCGACAGCGTGCCGAGAGGAGACTACTGATGGCGGCGGAACCCGAAGTCCTCGACGAACTCCACCGGTTGAGGGCCCGCGTGCCCCAGTTGACCGGCGCCCTGGCGGCGAGCGTCGACGGCCTCGTGCTCGCCCATGACACGCCCGGAGTGGAGCCCGAGGGCGTGGCCGCGCTCACCGCGGCCGCGCTGGGGGTGGCCCTGCGGATGGCGGACGCCACCGGGCAGGGCGAGTTCCGCGAGTTGCTCGTGCGTGGTGTCAACGGCTATGTGGCGACGTACGCGGCGGGTGCCTCCGCCGTGCTCACGCTGCTGGCCCAGGACCGGGTCAACGTCGGCAGGCTGCATCTGGAGGGGCGCCGCTCCGGGACCCGGATCGGCGAGCTCGTGGAGGCCGCGACGGCGCGCGGCGAACTGGTCACCCCTCCCGCGCGGGCCGCCCCGGCCCCCTCGCGCTCCCGCACGGCGCGCGGCATGCCCCGTAGACCCACGACCCCTACCCCCAACACCCCGACCGCATCCGAAAGTTGATCGAAAACCGATCGGCAAGTCGAACTGAAACCTGAAGGAAAGGACCACGTCATGACCAACACCGAAACCGCTCTGAAAGAGGCGCTGGCCTCCATCGAGGGCGCGACCGGAGCCGCCCTCGTCGACTACACCAGTGGAATGGCGCTGGGCACGATCGGCGGCAGCAAGGGCTTCGACCTCACCGTCGCGGCGGCCGGCAACACCGATGTCGTACGCGCCAAGCTCCGCACCATGGAGCACCTCGGGCTGAAGGGCGAGATCGAGGACATCCTGATCACGCTGTCCGACCAGTACCACCTGATCCGGCTGATCAAGGGGCGCGGCGGCAACGGGCTCTTCCTGTACGTGGTGCTCGACGCCAAGCGGTCCAACCTGGCGATGGCCCGGCATCAGTTGAAGAGGATCGAGGCGGACCTGGAGGTGTAGCGGGTCCGATCGGGTCAGCGGCGTCGCGCTCCTCCGGGCGCGGCGTCGCCGGCCGCGACCCCGGTGGCCCGGAAGGCCTTGACCGGCTTGCCTACGGGGGCACCGGCGCCCCGGCCGAGCCAGTCCACCCGCACCCAGATCAGCGCCTCCTCGGCACGCTCGCGGCGCCCGAGCCGGCCGGCCTTCAGCCACAGACCGACGCCCGCACCGGCGAGCAGCATGCCGCCCGCGGCGGGCACCACGAAGGAGCTGCCGAGCGCGGCCACGAAGGCGAGCAGCAGCCACCAGCGGTGGCCCCGGCGCCAGTTGCGTATCGTCACGGCCCGGTCCTGGAGCACATCGTGCTTGCTCGCGCGCGCGGCGGAGCGGACCAGGGCGACGTACCGCTTCCGCCGGGAGTACGTCACCACGGCGGCCGCCACGATGAACAGCACCGCCCCGGCCATCACCCCGATCCGGCGCCCGGTCAACCCCGGCACCAGCACCCCGATACCGGCCGCGAACACCCCGAACCACCACACCGGTGCGGCCCCGGCCCGTACGACGACCGCCACCCGAGCCAGCCCCTGCCCTCCGCGCGCCACGCTCCGCCTCCCGTTCCTGTCCCTGCTCTCTCAGCGTCTTCGGCCGCGCACGCTAACGACCGAAGGTGAGACGAATCTGAGAACACAGGTCACACAGGCCGTACAGGCCCCGGAGACACCCCCGATTCCCTACTCCACGAACAGGCTCCGCGCCGTGGCCCGTACGTCGAACTCCTCCAGCCTCGCCTGGGCGTCCGGCAGGTCGTCGCACATGGCCTCGAGGAGGACACGGCCGAGGAGCATCGGGGCACAGGCCGTGTCGAAGGCGAGGCCGGTGCCGACAGCGGCGGGAAGGAGGAGATCCGAGACCTTCGCCACCGGCGCGAATGCGGAGTCCGCGACCGTGACCACCTTCAGCCCCGCCTCCTTCGCGTAGGCGAGGGACTCCACGACCTCACGCGGGTGGCGGGGCAGCGCGAAGCACAGCAGCGCGGTGGCCCCGGCGTGCACGGCCGCGTCGATGCGGTCGTGCAGCATCGTGCCGCCGTCGTCCAGCAGCCGCACGTCCGGGTGGACCTTGGCGGCGAAGTACGCGAAGCCGTACGCCTGGGAGGCCGCCGCTCGCAGCCCGAGGACCGGAAGCGGGCGCGAGGCGGCCAGCAGCCGTCCGGCGCGCTGCACCGGGCGCGGGTCGGCCAGCACCTCCGCGAGATGCCTCAGGTTCGCGATCTCGGCCTCGACGGCCTGCTGGTATTCGTTGTACGACCCCGAGTCCACCGTCTGTTCGGCGGGCGCGACCTCGCGCAGGTGTTTGCGCAGCGCCGGGTAGCCGTCGAAGCCGAGCGCGACCGCGAAGCGGGTGACGGACGGCTGGCTGACCCCGGCCAGCTCCGCGAGCTCGACGCTCGACAGGAACGGCACGTCGGCGGCCCGCCGCACCATGCTGTGCGCGATGCGCCGCTGGGTCGGTGTCAGCCGGTGCCCCTCGAAGAGCGCCTGCAGGCGCCCGGCGGGACTGTCCGTCACGTTCCCGTTCACGCTCTTGTCCGCACTGACGTCCGTGTCGGCGCTCATGTCCCTGTCCACGCTCACGACTCGCTCCCCCTCCAGATGTCCGTGAACCGGTCGAGCAGTGCGGCCGCCGCCGTCACGTCGTCCGTGAGCGGCCGGTCGGCCTGGTCCGGGCCGAGCACCGACTCGGCCAGCTCCAGCGCCCGCCCGACCGGCAGCTCCGGATCGGGCCGCAGATCGCGCTGGCGCAGCGCCCGCACGGCGGCGACGAGCTCACAGCCGACGACAAGACGGTAGGCACCGCACGCTCGCAGTGTCTGCCGTGCGGCGAGCGAGGCGAAGCTCGCCTGTTCCTCGACGCCCCGGGAGAGTACAGCGTGGCCGAGCGAGGCGGGCGCGGAGAAGGCCCGCAGATCACCGAGGGCGGCTCCGGCGGCGTACTCCAGGATCATCACGCCGGAGGACGCGGGCTCGTGGTCGGCGAGGAAGGGGCGCAGGCGGGTGTAAGCGGGTTCGTTGAGGGTGGAGAGCCTGGACGTGGACAGACGCGCCACCTGCGTCACGGCCAGCCTGAAGTGGTCCAGGGCAAGGGCGAGTTGGGCCTGATAGAAGCCGCCGTGGTGGTACGCGGCCATGTCCTCGGGCGAGATGAGGGGGTTCTCGGCGGCGGCGTTGATCTCGACGGCGAGGACGCCCTCGAGGGCGTCCGCCGCGTCGTGCGCGGGGCCGTGGATCTGCGGGACGCAGCGGAAGCCGTACGGGTCCTGGATCCGCCCGAGCGGCGGGGTGGGCCGGTCCGCCGCCCCGATCAACTCCCGCATGCGCCGCGCCACTTCGGTCGACCCCTTGTGCGGCCGCGCGGCGTGCACGGGGGCCG
Organism: Streptomyces sp. NPDC048275; assembly: GCF_040652275.1. Lineage (NCBI taxonomy): Bacteria > Bacillati > Actinomycetota > Actinomycetes > Kitasatosporales > Streptomycetaceae > Streptomyces > Streptomyces sp. NPDC048275. The sequence goes on along the minus strand of NZ_JBEZLR010000036.1, from coordinate 8,032 downwards.
CGTACGCCTCGTGCGACCCGTCGACGGCCAGCAGTGACAGGGCGGCGACGATCTGCGTGGCCGCGATCAGTCCCCGCAGCTCGTGCAGGGCGAGGGCGGCCTGTCCGAGGGTCAGCGCATTGCTGCTGATCAGCGCGAGCGCGTCATTGTTGTCGAGGGACTGAGGCTCGGGAGCGAGGCCGTGCGGGGCATCAGCGGCAGGCACCCCGGCCACGTCAGCCGCAGCCACGTCAGCCGCAGGCACCCCGCCCGCGGGCGCCTCATCCGCAACCACCCCGTCCGCGGGCCCCCAAGCGACGGCCCCGCGCCCAGAGCCTTCGCCCCCCGGCGCCCACACCCTGCCCTCCGGCCCCCGCCACGGATGCTCCCCCACCAGTGCCAGCCCCAGCTGCGCCAGCGCCGCGATGTCCCCGGTGCCGACCGACCCGAACTCGTTGACGACGGGATACGCGCCGTTCTCCAGCGCCTCGCAGAGGGCCGTGACGACGGTGGGCCGCAGGCCCGCGCCGCCCGCGAGGAGCTGGTTGGCACGCACGGCGAGCATCGCCCGGACCTGGCGGGCGGGGAGCTCCTCGCCGATGGCGCCTGCGTGGCTGCGCAGCAGGCGCAGGCCGTGCTCGGCGGCGGCCTCGGTCGGCACATCCTCGTTCCGGTTGGCGCCGACGCCGGTGGAGCGCCCGTACACTCGGCCGGTCGCGGCGATCTGCCGGGCCGCGTCCCAGGCCTCCTCGACGCGCTTCATCGCCTCGGTGCCGGGGACCGGCCGCGCGGCCCCGTCGGCGAGCCGCACCACGTCGGCGACGCCGGTGCTGCACCCGTCGAGAACCACGATGCCCGCGGTCACCGCACTCGACGCGTCCACATTCCGAGACGACATAAAGCCCAAACTCCCCTCAATCCGGACATTGGATCCTGCTTAACGGTCATAAGTAACCGGCGATTAACGCTGGACCGTTGACAACCTATTCAGATACAGAGAACTCTGCATGACGATATGCAGACCGGGCAAGGGACACCTCATGATCCAGTTCGACACGGTCCACAAGCGCTTCCCCAATGGCACCACCGCAGTCCACGACCTCTCTCTGGAGATGCCGGAAGGCGGCGTGACCGTCCTCGTCGGATCTTCCGGTTGCGGTAAGACCACCACGCTCAGGATGGTCAACCGGATGGTCGATCCGACCTCCGGCACCATCCGCGTCGGCGGCAAGGACATCCTGGAACAGGACGCCGCCGACCTGCGCCGATCCATCGGCTACGTCATCCAGCAGTCCGGGCTCTTCCCGCACCGCACGGTGCTCGACAACATCGCCACCGTGCCGCTGCTCCTCGGCTGGGGCCGCAAGAAGGCACGGGCCAGAGCGGCCGAGCTCCTGGAGACCGTCGGTCTCGCCGCCGACGCGGGCAAGCGGTACCCGCACCAGCTCTCCGGCGGCCAGCAGCAGCGCGTCGGCGTGGCCCGCGCGCTCGCCGCCGACCCGCCCGTCCTGCTCATGGACGAACCCTTCGGCGCGGTCGACCCGGTCGTGCGCACCCAGCTCCAGGACGAGCTGCTCAGGCTCCAGAAGGAGCTGAGCAAGACCATCGTCTTCGTCACACACGACATCGACGAGGCGGTCCGGCTCGGCGACCAGATCGCCGTCTTCCGCACCGGCGGGCACCTGGTGCAGTGCGCCGAGCCCGCCGAACTGCTGGCCCGCCCCGCGGACGGCTTCGTCGCCGACTTCCTGGGCGCCGAGCGCGGCCTGAAGCTCCTCTCGCTGAAGACCCTGGAAGACGTCCCCCAGGCCCCCGCTCCCGAGGGCGGCGCCTGGACCCTCGTACTCGATGAGGCGCGCAAGCCGCAGAGCTGGCGCTCCAAGGCCGACGACGCCGAACTCCCCGTACGGCCGCTCAAGGACACCGACTCCCTGCTGTCGGCCCTCAACGAGTCGATCGCCTCCCCCACCGGTCTGGTGGCACGTGTCGACGCGAGCGGCGCGCTCACCGGTGTGACCTCCCGCGACGAGATCCACGAGCAGGCCGGCCGGGCCCACGCCTCCGCGAGCGTCGCCATATGACCATCGACTGGTCGTGGATAGGCGACCACACCGACGACCTCACCACCCTCACGGTGTCCCACCTCCAAGCCGCGCTCTCCGCCGTCTTCTTCGGTCTGCTGATCTCCCTCCCGCTGGCCGTGGTCGCGCACCGGATCCGCCCCCTGCGCGGCCTGCTCCTCGGGCTCTCGAACGTCCTGTTCACGATCCCGTCGATCGCGATCTTCGTGCTCCTGCTGCCGGTGTCCGGTCTCACCCGCACCACCACCGTCATCGGCCTGACGATCTACACGCTCGTCGTCCTGCTCCGGAACACGGTCGAGGGCCTCGACTCCGTCCCGGTGAGGACGAAGGAGGCCGCGAAGGCCATGGGCACCCGCCCGCTGCGCACCCTCCTCACCGTCGAACTCCCCCTCGCCCTCCCGGTGATCATGGCGGGCGTCCGGATCGCGACGGTCATGTCGATCTCGCTGGTCTCCGTCGCCACGTACATCGGCGACGGCGGACTCGGCCAGCTCTTCACGGACGGCTTCCAGCGCAACTTCCCGACGCCGGTGATCGTCGGCGTCGTACTGACCCTGCTGCTGGCCCTGGTCGCGGACGCACTGCTGGTCGCGATCCAGTACGTACTCACCCCGTGGACGAGGCGGCGAGCCTGACATGTACGAACTGTTCAAAGACCTCGGCAAGTGGCTGGTCGACGGCGACCAGTGGTCCGGCAGCGACGGCATCGCACACCGCCTCGCCGAGCACCTCCAGTACTCCCTGCTCGCCACGCTCGTCGCGGCCGCGATCGCGCTCCCCCTGGGCCTGCTGATCGGCCACACCGGCCGCGGCGCCTTCCTCGCGATCAACCTGGCGTCGTTCGGCCGCGCGCTGCCGACCGTCGGCCTGGTCGTGCTCGTCTTCCTGGCCAGCGGCCTGTCGATGTGGCCGGTGTACATCGCGCTGGTCGCGCTCGCGGTCCCGTCGATCGTGACGAACACGTACGCCGGCATGACCGCCGTCGACCCGGACATCAAGGACGCCGCGCGCGGCCAGGGCATGCGCTGGCACCAGGTCCTGTTCCAGGTCGAGCTGCCTCTCGCGCTCCCGCTGATCATGACGGGCCTGCGGCTCGCGCTGATCCAGGTGGTCGCGACGGCCACGATCGCCGCGTACGTCTCCTTCGGAGGCCTGGGTCGCTACGTCTTCGACGGTCTCGCCCAGCGCGACCTGGTGCAGGTGCTCGGCGGCGCGGTGCTGGTCGCCGTGATCGCCGTCGTCCTGGACCTCGCTCTGTCCGCGCTCCAGCGCATCCTCTTCCGCCACCGCCCCGCCTAGGAGCACCCCAGCCATGAATCGTCGTACCCTCCTCGGCGCGCTCGCCGGAGCGGCCGTCTCCGTCCCCGTCCTGTCCGCGTGCAGCAGCGGCGTCACCTCGCTCGACGGCGGCGGGTCCGCCGCGGGCGGCGGTGGCTCCAGTGCGGACGGCATCACCATCGGCACCGCCAACTTCACCGAGAACCAGGTGCTCGGCTACCTCTACGCCGCCACCCTGGAAGCGGCCGGCATCAAGACGACCGTCCGCCCCAACCTCGGCACCCGCGAGATCCTCATCCCCGCCCTCAGGGGCGGTGACATCGACCTGCTGCCCGAGTACCAGGGCGCCCTGCTGCACTACCTCTCCCCCAAGGCGACGGCCACGGAGGAGGGCGAGATGCAGAACGCCCTCGCCGTCGCCCTCCCGGCGGGCCTGCAGATCCTCCCCTACGGCATGGCCGAGGACTCGGACGCCTTCGCGGTCACCCAGGAGACGGCGAAGAAGTACGGGCTGACCTCCCTCGCCGACCTGAAGAAACATAACGGCAAGCTGATCATCGGCGCCGCGCCCGAGGTGAAGAAGCGCGAGGTCGGCGCGGTAGGCCTGAAGGACGTGTACGGGGTGGAGTTCAAGGAGTTCAAGTCGCTCGACTCCTCCGGGCCGCTGGTCAAGGGCGCCCTGAAGAAGGGCGACGTCGACGTGGCGAACCTCTTCACCACGGACACCGACATCGTGGCCAACGACTGGGTGGTCCTGAGCGACCCCAAGAACCTGATCCCCGGCCAGCACATCGTCCCCCTCATCGCCGACCGCAAGGCCGACTCCGCGGTCCGCAAGGCCCTGGCCGAACTCGGCAACATCCTCACCACCGCCCAGCTCACCGAGCTCAACCGCCAGGTGGACAAGGACAAGAAGGACCCGGAGGACGTGGCGAACGACTACGCCAGGCAGCACGGGCTGACGAAGAAGTAGCCGGCGTGCTTGATGCTCGTGCCGGTAGCCCACCCTGACAAAGACCGCCTGATGGCTCCCGCCGGAGGCGGGGGTGTGGCCCAGCCTCAACAGGGGGGCTGTCCCCAGTGTCACGGGGTCTTCGGATCCCTAGCCTGAACTTCATGACTGGTAGGGAACCCCGCGACGACGCCGAACTGAAGAAGGAGCTCGACGCCACTCTGCACGCGCGCAGGGAGCTGGGCGACGAGTACGAGTCCGCGCTGGTCGACTCGTTCCTGGAAAAGGTCGAGCAGCAGCTCGATGGCGCGGTCGACCGCCGGGTGCGACGGCAACTCGCCGAACAGCAGATGGTGGTGGCCCGCGGCTCGCGCTCCCCGCAGGGATCCGACAGCTGGGGCGAGCGCTTCGGGTTCGGGATCGTCTCACTCGTCCTGGCTATCCCCCTCTCCGCGATAGGCGGCGGTGTGGCACACCTGCCCGGCCTGCTGGTCGCGTGGGCCGGCATCGTGGGGGTCAACGTGGTCCAGGCCGCGCGGCTGTCCCCGGACTTCTTCGGCCGCCGCAAGGGCAAGTCGGACTCGGACTGGGAAGAGTAAGCAACGCGGAAGGGCCCGGAACCTGTTGTAGGTGCCGGGCCCTTCCCACGTGTTGCGCGGGGACCGCCGCACCCCCGTTGACGGGGGGCGGGACGACGGCGGTCCCCGCGAGGGACGCGGGCCGGGTCAGGGCCAGGCTTGCGCGTCCATGGCGTCCATGGAGGTCCGGGAGCCGCTCCGGAGGTCCTTGGCGCCGTTTTCGGTGTCGGCCGGGGCGGGGAGCCGCTCCCGCCCTGCCGACACCCACTAATGTGCCGGACCCGTGTTAAGCCGGTGCTGCGCGGACGTGACGCGCTCGTACCACTTCCGCGAAGTTCCCCGCCGAAACAGCCGAAAGATCCCTCACGGAAGGGGAACTTCGGGAGATTTCTTCCTGTCTCCCACGTTTACCCGCAGCTGGAGACCTCGGCGCTCCTGGTGTCCGGCGCCCCACTCCTACTGCTTGGCGCCACCCTTGGCGAGGAACGACAGCAGGTCCTGACGGCTGACCACCCCGGTGGGCTTTCCCTCCACCAGCACGATCGCCGCGTCGGCACTGCCGAGCACGGACATCAGGTCCCCGACCGGTTCGCCGGAACCGACCTGCGGCAGCGGATCCGACATGTGCTTCTCCAACGGGTCGTCCAGAGAGGCCCGCTGGTTGAACAGCGCGTCGAGCAGCTCCCGTTCGACCACCGACCCGACGACCTCGGCGGCCATCACGTCCGGGTGACCGGCGCCGGGCTTGACGATCGGCATCTGCGAGACGCCGTACTCGCGCAGCACCTCGATGGCCTGGCCGACGGTTTCGTCCGGGTGCATGTGGACGAGGGACGGCATGGAGCCGGCCACCTTGTCGTTCAGGACGTCAGCGACGCGCGCGCTGGGACCCGAGTCCTCCAGGAACCCGTAGTCGGCCATCCACTCGTCGTTGAAGATCTTGCTGAGGTACCCGCGCCCGCTGTCGGGGAGGAGCACGACCACGACGTCGTCGGGCCCGAGCCGCTCGGCCACCCGCAGCGCCGCGACGACGGCCATCCCGCAGGAGCCGCCGACCAGCAGGCCCTCTTCCTTCGCGAGCCGCCGCGTCATCTGGAAGGAGTCCTTGTCCGAGACCGCGACGATCTCGTCCGCGACGGTCCGGTCGTACGCCGTCGGCCAGAAGTCCTCGCCGACGCCCTCGACGAGGTACGGCCGCCCGGACCCGCCGGAGTACACGGACCCCTCGGGGTCGGCGCCGATGACCTGGACCTTGCCGTCGCTGGCGTCCTTCAGGTAGCGCCCGGTGCCGGAGATGGTGCCGCCGGTGCCGACGCCCGCCACGAAGTGGGTGATCCGCCCGTCCGTCTGCTCCCACAGCTCGGGGCCGGTCGAGTGATAGTGCGAGAGGGGGTTGTTCGGGTTGGAGTACTGGTCGGGCTTCCAGGCACCGGGGGTCTCGCGCACCAGCCGGTCGGAGACGTTGTAGTACGAGTCCGGGTGCTCGGGATCGACAGCGGTCGGGCAGACGACGACCTCAGCCCCGTACGCCCGCAGCACGTTGATCTTGTCCGTGGAGACCTTGTCCGGGCAGACGAAGATGCACTTGTACCCCTTCTGCTGCGCCACGATGGCAAGCCCTACACCGGTGTTTCCGCTGGTCGGCTCCACAATGGTGCCGCCGGGCTTGAGGGCGCCGCTCTCCTCCGCGGCCTCGATCATGCGCAGGGCGATGCGGTCCTTCACGGACCCGCCGGGGTTGAAGTACTCAACCTTCGCCAGGACGGTCGCCTGGATGCCTGCGGCCACGTTGTTGAGCCTCACCAGCGGGGTGTTGCCGACGAGACTGATCATCGAGTCGTGGAATTGCACCGTTGTCTCCGGAGCTGCGTCTAAAAGGGATGGTCACGTCAGCCTAAGGCCCCGGGTCACCGTTCACTCGACGTTGAGATTGGCCGACCTGCTCCACGGGGCAAGCAGTGGTTGTACGGCTACGAGGAGGTGGCGGCGACGTATGTCGAGCTTGTCGAGGGCGAGGGTGGCACGGCGGATCGCGGCGGGCGCGGCGTACGGCGGCGGCGGGATCGGGCTGGTCGGCGCCGCCGCGGTCGGTGTCGTGCTGGCCGAGGTACAGCTGGCGAAGCGCCATGTGGGCAACGGGCACAGCAATCCGCCGCGCGCGGACGGGCTGTACGGGTACATGTACAGCGGGCAGGACGGGCCGCCGCTGCGGCTCACCATGCTCGGCGACTCGACCGCGGCCGGACAGGGCGTGCACCGGGCCCGCCAGACCCCGGGCGCGCTGCTCGCCTCCGGCCTCGCGGCGGTGGCCGAACGCCCGGTGGAACTCTGCAACGTCGCACTGCCCGGCGCCCAGTCCGACGACCTCGACCGGCAGGTCGCGCTCGCGCTCGCGGACACCTCCCGGGTGCCCGACGTCTGCGTGATCATGATCGGCGCGAACGATGTGACGCATCGCATGCCGCCCACCCGCTCCGTCCGCCACCTCTCGGCGGCGGTACGCCGACTGCGCACCGCCGGTGCGGAGGTCGTCGTCGGCACCTGTCCCGACCTGGGCACGGTCGAGCAGGTCCAGCAGCCGTTGCGGTGGCTGGCCCGACGGGCGTCGCGCCAGCTGGCGGCGGCGCAGACGATCGGTACGGTCGAGCAGGGCGGCCGTACCGTCTCGTTGGGCGACCTGCTGGGCCCCGAGTTCGAGGCGAACCCCCGCGAGCTCTTCGGCCCCGACAACTACCACCCCTCCGCCGAGGGCTACGCCACCGCGGCGATGGCCGTCCTCCCCACGATGTGCGCGGCGCTGGGCCTCTGGCCGGCGGAGGAGGAGCGGCCGGACGTCTCGCGTCGCGAAGGGTTCCTGCCGGTGGCGCGGGCCGCGGCGGAGGCTGCGTCCGAGGCCGGTACGGAGGTCACGGCCGCCATGCCGACGGGTCCGCGAGGTCCCTGGGCCCTCCTCAAACGCCGTCGGCGCCGCCGCGTCCCGGAAACGGACCCGGCCCCCACGCCAACGCCGTCTCCCTGACGCACGAGGTGGTGTCGAGGGGTTCCGTACCTGGGGGCTGCCGCCCGCACGGGCAGCCCCTGGCGGGGGTCCAGGGGGCGCAGCGCCCCTGGCGGGGGTCTGGGGCCGGTCTTTCCCTCGACCACCGGCCAGCCGTAATTGC